>VEOV01000091.1 GCA_012026855.1 Geobacter sp. | reverse complement strand
GGTCTGGCCGCTGCCGGATCATCAAAAAAGGGGGGCATGGTCATCAGACCGCAAATACGCAGATTGGGCAGCGCTGCCGCCCGCCTGACCAGTTCCAGGGCATCTGCTGCCGTAGTACCGCTCTTGGTAGCCTCACCCGAAACATTGACCTGGATAAGGATGTCACAGCTCCTGCCGAGCCGCCCCCACTGCCGGCTGATCTCCTCAGCCAGCGACAACCGGTCAACCGAGTGGATCATGGTCACCAGTCCGGCGATCTGCCTGACCTTGTTGCTCTGCAGATGGCCGATAAAGTGCCATTCTACCGGTGATTTCACTGCCACTGCCTTGGCGGCCAGCTCCTGAACGTAGTTTTCGCCGCAGATCAGTTGGCCGGCAGCAGCGGCTTCCTCTACCAGCGCTTCCGGTTTGGTCTTTGATACAGCCACGAGGCGGACCGATTCCGGACTCCGCCCCGCCTTGATGGCGGCAGCGCTGATCTGCCGCCGTACCTTTTCCAGATTGGCCGCAATTTCCATTTCAGCCTTCTCCGCTGCCTGCGGCCATTTCCCGCAACGCGCCGACCACTTCACAAAGGGGTAGACCGACCACATTGGTATAGGAACCGTTGATCTTCTCCACCATGGAGGCTGCCCCCCCCTGAATGGCATAGGCCCCGGCCTTGTCCAGCGGGCAGCCGGTAGCAATATAGGCGGCAATTTCGGCGTCAGTGATCTTCCGGAAGTAGACCTCCGTGCTGACAGCCCTACTGACGGTTCTGCCGCTTTCATGGTCAACTATGGCAAAACCGGTAATCACGTGGTGCATCCTGTTGGAAAGCTTTCTGAGCATGACGGCGGCGTCTGCCTCATCACGGGGCTTGCCGAGTATTTCACCATCCAGGACTACAATCGTATCTGCACCGATGAAAAACCGGCCGTCAGCTCTTGTTGACGCCTCGCGGGCCTTCTCCTCGGCAAGCCTGACAACATGGGCCGTCGGCTCTTCTCCGGGGTACGGGGTCTCATCGATATCACCGGGCACAACGCTGAACGTCACCCCTGCCGAGGCAAGCAGCTCCTGCCGCCGCGGCGATGCAGAAGCAAGGATGATGCTACTTCCCATCCTGCTCCTCCTTCAGTTTTCTCCGTTCCTCCATGAGGCGGTGCATCTCCTCCTGCTCTTCCCAATGCTTCTTCCAGTCCTTTTTCCGGACAAAGTGAAGCGCAACTGCACCGGTGAGAATCATCCCCCCCCAGAAATACTGCAGCGGCGCGCCGGTGTAGTAGCCGGAACCAAGTGAGAAAAGGCCGGCCAGAAGTATCAGGGTCTCCATGGAGACTACCCTGTCGATAATCGATTTCTGCTGTTTACTCTCTGTCACAGTTCACCTCGCCATTCCATTGATCGATCTCTGCCAGAGCCCTGGCGGCAAGCATACCGCGCCGTTCCTTCTTCTTGATGCGGCCGGGCAGCTCCGGGAAGAGACCGTAATTAACATTCATCGGCTGAAAATGTTTCACTTCGGCATTGGTAATATGCCGGACAAGCGCCCCTAGCGCCGTATTTTCCGGAGGCAACAGCGGCTCTGCCCCGGTAGCCAGCCTGGCAGCATTGATCCCGGCAAGATAACCGCTGCCGGCAGACTCCACATACCCCTCCACACCGGTAATCTGGCCGGCAAAAATGATGCGTGGCTGGCTTTTGAGCTGGAAGGTCGGTTGCAGCAGGGCAGGAGCGTTGACAAAGGTATTGCGGTGCATTGAGCCAAGCCGGGCAAAGTCAGCATTGTGCAGACCCGGTATCATCCTGAAGATCCTCTTCTGCTCAGGCCAGGTAAGCTTTGTCTGGAAGCCGACCAGGTTGTAAAGCGCCCCCTCGCGGGTCTCCTTGCGGAGCTGGATTACTGCGTGCGGCTCCTGGCCGGTGCGCGGATCTGCCAGCCCCACCGGCGGCATCGGCCCGAAGCGGAGGGTCTCTACACCACGGGCCGCCAGCTCCTCGATCGGCATGCACCCCTCGAAATGAACGACTTTTTCAAAGTCCCGCGCCGCCACCTTGTCACCGTCCAGCAGCTGCTGGACGAAAGTTTCGTACTCCTCACGGTTCAGAGGACAGTTGAGGTAGTCATCACCGTCCCCTTTGCCATAGCGGGAGGCAGCAAATATTACCGACATGTCAAGGGACTCGGCAGTGACAATCGGGGCAATGGCATCGTAAAAATAGAGGTAGTCGCCGGTCAGCCCCTTCAGAGTGGCAGCCAGCGGCTCGCTGGTGAGCGGCCCGGAAGCGACAACCACGATGCCGTCATCGGGAATTGCGCTGATCTCGCCGGTGACCAGTTCAATCAGGGGGTGAGCGGTTATCTTTGCCGTGACGTAGGCGGAAAACTGTTCCCGATCCACCGCCAGCGCTCCCCCGGCAGGAACACGGGTAGCTTCGGCGGCCTCCATGAAGAGTGATCCCAAACGCCGCAGCTCCTCCTTGAGCAGACCGACAGCATTTTCCAGCGAATCGCCCCGCAGGGAGTTGGAGCAGACAAGCTCTGCCAGACCGGGCAGCTTGTGCGCCGGAGAGAACCTCTGGGGCTTCATTTCGTGCAGCTTTACCGCCACACCACGGGATGCAGCCTGCCAGGCGGCTTCACAACCGGCCAGGCCGGCGCCGATGATGGTTATTGATGGTGACATTTCAAGGTTGCCTTTCAGAAAAGAAGCCCTGCAAATCGGCTTTGCAGGGCTTTCGGAAGCTGGCTGAAACTAGCAAATTCAAGCCGTTGGTGTCAAAGGAATTCGTTCTGCCTGAATACCCCAGCCGGCAAGCTCTTCCAGAACCTTCAGCTCCAGGACAGGAACAGCCTCAGCTACTGCCGGGGACATCTCGATATCCATCTCGATAGATTCCGGCTGTACCCCCCAGAGCACCATCAGCGGTGGTGAATGGCCCTGCAGGTCGGCAACCAGGAGCAGGTCTTTCAGCCCCATCTGATGGGGAGACACTTTTGTTGCCAGCGCCAGGGGTATATCCTCGCCGTTAAGCCGGACAATGGTGCCCGCTGCAGCGCCGGTTTCAACCGCATCAATCACCAGTAACCGGTCAACCCCTTCAAGGTGGGGCAGCAGGTCCAGCCCCAGGGTACCGCCATCCATAACCTTGACATCAGGCGGAAAACGGTACTTCTCCGCCAGTGACTGCACCACCCTGACGCCAGCGGCGTCATCATTCATCAGCAGATTGCCTATGCCCAGCACCAGTGTCTGCAGTCGCCTACTCCTCTTCCATGGATTTGTAACCACTGAACATGCTGGAGATTATTCCGCCCCGCTCCTTGATATCCATCAGCCAGCAGCTGTAGACATGATTGATGATAAAGCCGACCAGCAGCCACATGAAGCTGTGGTGCATCAGCCGGAGTGACTGGTTGCTGAAAATGTGGGTGATCCACCCCAGCAGTTTGTGCATCATCCCGCCGGGAGCATGCTCAGAGTAGAGTGTGAAGCCGGTCACGATCATCCCCAGATAGAGCAGAAAGGCAAGAAAGTAGGCCGCCGAGGCAACCGGATTGTGGCCGACAACATGGGGAAGCTTCCTGTTGACAAAGGTATAGTACTTGAACGTAGCCATCAGCTTGTCACGGCCATCCTGGGTCAGAAAGGGGAAAAATGCCTTCCAGTTGCTGTACTTGTTGCCGGCAAATGACCAGTAGACGCGCACGGCCAGGCCGATGGCAAAGACGTAGGCTGCGGTAAAGTGCACAAACCGCACCCACCCCATGGTAAATGATGAAGCGGATTGCCCGATTGAAAACGGGTGGCCGATAAACAGACCGGTACAAACCAGGGTAATCATGGCAAGGACATTGACCCAGTGCGTCACTCGTACCGGTATCTCCCAGACATAAATGATCTTCAGTTTTGACATTATCCCACCTCCGTGGAGTACGGATGAGTCTTTTCCGGCCTTTGGCCTACTTTACCTTGACACTCACAATCTCGTTGCCATTCGCATCGAGCACATGAACAGCACAGGCAAGACAAGGATCGAAGGAGTGAATCGTCCGCAGGATCTCTACCGGACGGTTAGGATCAGCTATCGGTGTACCGATGAGCGCCTCTTCGTAGGGACCGCGCTGCCCCTTGTGATCCCGCGGCGAGGCGTTCCAGGTGGACGGAACAACTGCCTGATAATTGAGAATCTGCTTGTCCTTGATCTTGATCCAGTGGCCGAGCGCCCCCCGGGGAGCTTCGTGCCAGCCATAGCCGGCTGCTTCTGACGGCCATGACGACGGGTCCCACTTCTCCTGGGCATGGATCCTGAGATCCCCCTTGCCGATGCTCTCCTGCAGCTGTTGCAACCATTTCGGCAGCTGCTGGGCGGTAATGAGACAGTCGATGCCCCTGGCGCCGGTTCTGCCGAGAGTTGAAAAGAGAGCTGTCGCCGGGACATTCAGATGTTTGAGCACCAGGCCGACTGCATCCTTGGTCTCCTTGTGTCCCGATGCAAAGGCAACCAGCAGCTTGGCCAGCGGGCCGACCTCCATCGGTTTCTCTTCATAACGGGGAGACTTGACCCAGGAGTATTTCCGGTCGGTATCCAGATTCTTGTAGGGGGGTTTTGGCCCGGTATATTTCGGCTCGGTCTCACCCTCCCACGGATGGGCTCCTTTCCCCTGGCCACCGGAATACTCGAACCAGGAGTGGTCGACATACTCGGCAATTTTCTTCTGGTCAACCGGGTAAACCTTGGAGAGGTCTTTGCCGAGAATGATGCCCGGCGGGAAGAACTGCTTGCCGGTAACAGGATCTGGGAACTCGCCATAGGAGAGGTAGTTGCCGACCCCACCGCCGATGCCGGCCCAGTCCTTGTAGAAAGAGGCAACCGCCAGGAGATCGGGGATATAGACCTTTTCTACGAAGTCTTTGGCCTTTTTGAGCAGCCCGGCAATTGTGGCAATTTTGTCGGCATTGAGCGCGTTTTGTGAGTCCGGATCACACGGGATTGCCATCCCCCCCACCAGGAAGGTCTGGGGATGGGGATTCTTGCTGCCGAGAATGGCGTGGATGCGGATGACGTCCTTTTGCCACTCAAGGGCCTCAAGGTAGTGGGCTGTAGCCATGAGGTTCGCCTCAGGCGGCAGCTTCATGGCAGCGTGCCCCCAGTAGCCGTTGGCAAACGGCCCCAGTCTCCCCTTGGAGACAAACGCCTTCAGTTTGTCCTGCACCCCTTTGAAGTAGGTAGGTGAGTTGAGCGGCCAGTCGGAAACCGAGGCAGCCAGAGAAGCTGTTTTGGCTGGGTCCGCCTTGAGCGCCGAAGTTATGTCTACCCAGTCAAGGGCATGGAGATGGTAGAAGTGGATGACATGGTCCTGCACATTCTGGATCCCCATGATGATGTTGCGGATCAGTTCGGCATTGGGGGGCACCTTTATGCCAAGGGCATTCTCCACGGCACGGATGGAGGCGATGGAGTGGACCGTGGTGCAGACGCCGCAGAAGCGCTGGGTAAAATACCAGGCATCACGGGGATCGCGCCCTTTCAGAATTTTCTCGATACCACGAAACATGGTGCTGCCGCTCCAGGCATCGACAATCTTGCCGCCACTGATCTCCGCTTCTATCCTTAAATGCCCCTCGATTCTGGTAATCGGGTCAACGACGATTCTAGCCATTATTTATATCCTCCCTCTTTTTACCTTCCATCTTGTCTTCGCCGCGCACAGCACTGGCAACGCCATGGGCGGCAAAGATTGCTGCCGTGCCCACTGCCAGCCCGAGACCGATCTTGTCAGCCGTCGACTCGACGCCAAAGCCCGGGACATTGGGGAGCCTGCGGTAAAGCGGCGTCATCGTATCCCAGAAATGCGGCTGGGAGCAGCCGGCGCAACCATGGCCGGAGGCAACCGGCCAGCTGGTCTTCTCGTTGTAGCGCTGGGTCGGACAGTTATGGAACGTCTCCGGGCCTTTGCAGCCCATTTTATAGAGACAGAAGCCTTTCCGATGGCCCTCATCGCCCCACTGTTCCACATACTGACCGGCGTCAAAGTGAGGCCGGCGCTCGCAGTTATCATGAATCTTCTTGCCATAGGCAAAGAGCGGTCTGCCGAAGCTGTCCACCGCCGGCAGTTTTTTGAAAAGAAGAAAATGGACAATGGTAGCAGTCAGGTTGTCGGCGTTGAGGGGGCAGCCTGGAAGGTTGAGGACCGTAGCTCCCGGCACAGCCTCCTTGACCCCTACAGCACCGGTGGGATTGGGAGCAGCAGCGGGGAGACCGCCGTAGGAAGCGCAGGTACCAACAGCAATGGTGGCAAAGGCGCCGCCGCAAACCTCACGGGCCCGGTCGACCGCGGTCCGGCCGCCGATGCAGCAGTAAACGCCGTCATCCTTCATGGGGATCGACCCTTCAACCACGGCAATGTACTTCCCTTTTTCACCCTTGACGACCTTGTCGAGATTCTCCTCGGCAAGATGTCCGGCCGCAGCCATAATGGTCTCGGCATAATCAACGGAGAGGATATCAAGCACTATCTCGGCAACCGTCGGACTAGATGCCCGCAGCAGCGCCTCGGTGTCACCGGTGCAGCTCTGGAACTCCAGCCAGACAAGGGTTGGCCGCTTCACCTCGTCCAGCGCCTGGGCAATTTTAGGAGCAAAAGTTGCGGGCAGAGCTAGCGCCGCCGACATGGCAGAACAGAATTTCATAAAATCCCGGCGTGAAACACCCCGTTCCGCAAGCTGCCGTGACAAGCTATCAGAGCCATTTAAACTATCGTCACCAGACCTCTTTCCCATTATTGATTACCTCCTCATTAAGTGGAGCGACCTTTATTTTCAAAATATTGTTTTACAAAATGCCGAGTGATTGTCAAGGAAATTATTACACAAAAACAGGCCCTGCAGATTATGCAAAGGGCCTGTAAAATGTAGCATTAAGTTTTTTAAATACTAGTGTTAGTATTTATTTAATCATCGGAGAACATTATTGCCGACCCTTAACTGCAGACGCTCCGCCAACGGAGGGTTGAACATCATCAGAATCTGCAGCTGCTCGGCATACTTCCCGTAATCCTTCATTGCCGCACTGACGATACCCAGGTTGTAATAGGCAAGTCCCTGCGCAGGATAGTAGCCGATGGCGTTGCGATAATTCTCAGCCGCCTTGGGCAGGTTGCCGGTAAGCTCATACGCCAAACCAAGATTATTATAGACATCTCCCAACCAGCGATTGACAGTCTCACCCTGCACAGACTGCGGGTCACTGAACATCTCTTTTGTTCTGTTGAAGCGATCCCGGTATGCCCCCATCAGATCAAGAGCCATGCCGATATTATTCAAGGCATCGGCCCTGGAAGAATCCAGCTCGACAGATCTTATCAACGCCCGTAGCGCCTTGTCGCCATCCTTGCGGATTATCAGAACGCCGCCAAGATTATTCCAGGCACGAGAGCTGTAAGGATTTTTGGTAACGGCATCGGCCCAGAGTCTTGCTTCGTCCGCCCAGACCAGGTTTCTCTTCCATGTCGCCGCAGTCAGCAGCATGGCAAGCAACAGCAGTACCGTAACCGCTCTCTGCCTGGCCAACAGTGTCTCCCGAGCCCAAGCGAAACTAAGGACTAAAGTCACTGTTGCCAGAAAGAAACCGACTGACGGCAGATAGCCGCGATGCTCAAAAATCAGATCAATGATTGGTAAAAAGCTCGATTCGATGGACAGCGTCAGGAAAAACCAGAGTATGCCGAAAGCAATCAGCCTGAGATGGGCATTACCGCTGCCGGATACCCTGATCAGCCATAGGGAAAGAAGCAATATTGACGCGAGCAGCAGAAATGCCAGCGCCACCCGCCACTCCATAAGACTGTGCGACACGCTGTAGTTGTGATCAATACTCTGGTTTACAGGTAGAAACAGAAGGCGCAGATAAGTGCAGATAACCCTGAACTGGGTAAGAAGATAGTCCCACCTGGAGACAATGGTCTGCACCTTGGTAGTTTCATCCAGCCTGGAGATGATGTCGGACAACTGCGTCCCCGCAGTTAAAAACCTGGCCAGGATCGCCATAAACAGTGCCACAGCGACAAGTGACAGCTTCACAATCTTGGCCCGGCTCACGTCAAAGAAGAGCAGTTCGACGGCAACCAGAGCCAACGGTAAAGTATAGGCTATCTCCTTGGTAAAGATGGCCAGCAGTCCGGATAATGCCATCAGGGCAAACCAGCCTGATATCCTGACTATGGAGAGCCTGGCTTCCTGCTGGCAGATTCTCCCCCTGAGATAGCAGACTACTGCCAGGATATAGAGCAGTGTGGCCAGCGAAGCAAATCGCTGCACAATATAGGTAACCGCCTGGGGCTGCAACGGATGGGCGACAAAAACAAGCGCCGTAAAAAAAGGAATCGGCAGCTCGGCGCCCGGAGCAGCTGAGCATCTGCGCCAGTAGGGGGTTTTAAACAGTTGGGCAAGCATTGCATAGACCAGCAAGGCTGCAGATATGTGCACCAGCAGGTTTACCAGATGATAGGAAAATACGTTGGCACCGGACAGGAAGTAGTTGATCTGGAAGGTAAAGATGCCAAATGCCCGCCTTGAGCCAAGCGTCGCAGCATTAAAACTCCTGACAGCCGGATTGTTGATAATATTCGGAGCATCATCAAAAATGAAAGGGTTATTGAAGGTATTGCTGTAGGCAAAAAATCCTGCTGCCACGATCAACAGCAGCCGGAAGTACGGATAATACTTCTCCTGGGACAGACACAACTTTAATATTTTAGAATCACCGGATTGCATACAACTCCACTTATAAGGACTGCGGCCCGAGCTTTTTGGCCATTTGGGCAAGTTTTGCACGACTGCCATGTGGCGTCAACAACTGATTGGCTGCTGTAACGCAACATAAAAAGCCCCCCGCAAACATGCAGGGGGCTTTTTCACTGAAGCTATTTACAAATGTTTACTCGTTCCATCCCTCGGGATTTACTTCGCCGATCTGCTCCCAGTGCTCCGGGGCACGCCAGAGAGAGGAGAGGATCAGTTCGCGGATATGGAGGAACTCCTTGGGGAGACGGTCGTACATCTTGACGAAAAGTTCCTCGTGATTAATGACTTCATTTTGCCAGACATCACGGTCTACTGACATAAGGTCATTGAACTTTTCGCGCGGCATATCAAGACCGTCCCAATCCATGTCCTCGTAACGGGGCATCCACCCCAGAGGAGATTCGACGGCAGCGGCTTTCCCCTGGACCCGTTCTACGATCCACTTCAGAACCCTCATATTGTCGCCATAACCCGGCCAGATGAACTTGCCGTTGGCGTCCTTGCGGAACCAGTTGACGCTGAAGATCCGCGGCGGTTTGGGCACGGAACGGCCGAACTGGAGCCAGTGAGCAAAGTAGTCAGCCATGTGGTAGCCGCAGAACGGCAGCATGGCGAATGGATCACGGCGAACGTTACCGGTGGCGCCCACGGCAGCGGCAGTGGTCTCGGAGCCGAGAGTGGAAGCAAGGTAAACGCCGTAGTTCCAGTTGAAGGCCTGGTAGACCAGCGGCTCGGTATCCTTGCGGCGGCCGCCGAAGATGAAGGCGCTCATCGGCACCCCTTTTGGGTTTTCCCAATCGGGATCGATGCAGGGGCACTGGGAAGCCGGAGAGGTGAAGCGGGCATTGGGGTGTGCAGCCGGACGGCCGCAGCCTGGTGTCCACTCCTGGCCTTGCCAGTCGGTCAGCTTGGCTGGCGGTTCGCCGTCCATCCCTTCCCACCAGACGTCGCCGTCTTCGGTGAGTGCCACGTTGGTGAAGATGGAGTTTTTCTCGCAGGAGATCATGGCGTTGGGATTGGTCTTGTAGTTGGTCCCCGGAGCCACGCCGAAGTAGCCAAATTCAGGGTTGATGGCATAGACCTGGCCGTCGGCACCCGGTTTGATCCAGGCGATATCATCGCCAATGGTGGTAACTTTCCAACCCTTGTCCTGCAAAGGTTTGGGCGGAATCAGCATGGCAAAATTGGTCTTGCCGCAGGCGCTCGGGAAGGCGGCGCCGACATAAGTCTTGTCACCGGCAGGGGATTCCACGCCGAGGATCAGCATGTGCTCGGCCAGCCACCCTTCGTCCTTACCCTGCTTTGAGGCAATGCGCAGGGCCAGACACTTCTTGCCCAGGAGGGCGTTGCCGCCGTAGCCGGAGCCAAAAGACCAGATGGCCCGCTCTTCCGGGAAGTGCACGATGTATTTTTCCTTGTTGCACGGCCAGGTGGAATCCTTCTGACCAGGCTCCAGTGGAGCACCAACTGAGTGGAGACAGGGAACAAATTCACCGTCACCAAGTACGTCGAGAACTTTTTTGCCCATACGGGTCATGATGCGCATATTAACTGCAACATAAGGAGAGTCGGAGATTTCGATACCAATCTTGGCGATATTGGAGCCGAGCGGCCCCATGCTGAAGGGGATGACATACATGGTGCGACCTTTCATGCAACCTTTGAAAAGGCCATGAAGAATCCCCTTCATCTCTTTAGGGTTCATCCAGTTATTGGTCGGGCCGGCATCATCCTTGGAGATACTGCAGATAAAAGTGCGGTCTTCGACGCGGGCTACGTCAATAGGGTCGGAGCAAGCAAGATAGCTGCCTGGGCGTTTCTGCGGATTCAGCTTTTTAAAAGTGCCGCTCTGCACCAGCTGTTCGCAGAGTCTGTCATACTCTTCCTGTGAACCGTCACACCAGTATACGCTTTCAGGCTGACAAAGCGCAGTAACCTCTTCCACCCACTTCAGAAGCTGCTTGTTCTTCGGCAAATCATAACTCATCCCGCATCCTCCCCTGTTTTTTACACGATCGGCACAATCCTGCATGGAATCATGGAGTCGCGCTGTATATTCAGATATTTATGATTGAAAATTCAGCAGACACCCGGGCACGGCAATAAACCCAAGTTTTATTCCGACTAAATATCATAAGCTATGCGAAAAAAAAAGGGGAATCTGGAGAGTTTTTAGTCACTGCTGCCATTTTTTGGAGCGCCAGTGGGGGGGGTCCTCTTACGACGACGCGGAGGACGCTTGTTCAGCGGTTTTTTTGCACCATCACCATGGGGGTGACTCTCCTTCTTTTTCAGGTTAGGCTTCACCCGCTTGTAATCATGGACAAAATCTGCTTCCTCAGCCCATTCGACCGGGATTTTTTCCCTGATGTAGTCGTGGATTGCCTCAATATTAAAAGCACCATCCTCATCGGCAAAGGAGATGGCGATGCCATCCGCACCCGCCCTCGCTGTCCTGCCAATGCGATGGACATAGTCTTCAGCGTCCTGAGGAAGATCATAGTTGAATACGTGGGATACACCATCTATATGCAGCCCGCGTGAGGCTACGTCAGTGGCAATCATCACCGGCAGTTTACCGCTCTTGAAATCCTCCAGAATCCGCAAACGCTTTTTCTGATCCACATCTCCCGAAATGATCCGGCAGTTGATCTCGTTGGCATTGAGCCGGTCGAAGAGATATTCTCCTTCGCGCTTGGTATTGATGAAGATCATGGTGCGGGCAGCGCCGAACTTGCGCAACAGACCGAGCAACAGTGGAAACTTCTCCTTCCTGGAAACATGGTACAAAGACTGGGTAACCTTCTCGGCAGTCATCTGTTCCGGCGTTACCGAAACTTTCTCCGGCAGGTTCATGAATTCATACGCTAGCTCCATCACCCGCTGGTTCAGGGTCGCCGAGAACATCAGGTTCTGGCGCTGATCGTAATTTGGCAGGCGGCGCAGGATAAAGCGGAGATCGGCAATGAAGCCCATGTCGAACATCCGGTCAGCTTCATCAATGACCAGAACCTCAATCTGGCTTAAAGAATAAACCTTCTGTTTCAGGTAATCGATGAGCCTTCCGGGGGTGCCGATGACAATGTCAGCGCCATCACGCAACGCATTGCGCTGCTGCATGTAGTCAACCCCGCCATAAATTGCCTGAATGGTAAAACCGCAGTTGCTGCCAAGAAGCTGGGCATCTTTTTCAATCTGCACCACCAGCTCCCGCGTCGGTGCCAGTATCAGGGCTCTGGGATGGCGGGCATCGCCACGTCTCTTCTGCTGCATGAGTCTGGTGAAAAGAGTAATCAGAAAAGCAGCGGTCTTGCCGGTACCTGTTTGCGCCTGGCCGGCAATGTCCTTGCCGGTAAGGGCAACAGGGAGGCTCTTTTCCTGGATCGGGGTGCAATCTGTAAAACCGGCAGCTGCTATGGCATCCTGGAGGACTTCCGGGAGGTGGAGTTCTTTGAATTTCATTATAGATTTCCGTTTATTATAAGTTATTTACAGCAGCAACCATAACACACGGGCATGCTGATAGCAATGAAGAACCCCGTGAAATCAGGAAACGTTCAAGGCAGATTTGCAGGCAACGGCTCATATGCAAGACAGCCCGGTAT
>VEOV01000211.1 GCA_012026855.1 Geobacter sp. | reverse complement strand
CGTCGGCAGCTGTTTTCTGGCAAAAAAAGCCATCATGGCAGCCAGTGAATAGAGCTGATAAGCGAGGGCCGGCAGGACGAGCAGATATGGCAGAATCAAGTCAGTCATACAGCCGGTGAGATTAGCACCCCAGCCCGGCAGGTGCAATATTTTACCGAGTTATTCTGCTATAATTGCATTGCCTGCCCTGCTGTGCTACTTTGCGCAAAATTCAGTGAGGTAAACCTATGGATTTCAACATTGCCCTTGCCCAGATAAAACCCAAACTGGGCTGCGTCAGCGACAACCTGCAGCTGATCGAAGCCAGCGTCACCCAGGCGGTCAAAAACGGGGCCGAGCTGATCGTCTTTCCGGAGCTGGCCCTGACCGGCTACTTCCTCAAGGACCTGGTGCCTGATGTGGCCATCTCCCTTGACTCGCCTGAAATGACGCTGCTGAAGCGGCTCTCCAGGGAGATTGCCATCTCCATCGGCTTTGTGGAAGCAACCGCTGACTACCGTTTCTTCAACAGTGCCATCTTCCTCGACAAGGGTGAGATTGTCCATCTGCACCGCAAGGTCTACCTCCCCACCTACGGTCTGTTCGACGAGCAGCGCTACCTGGCCCGCGGCGACCGCTTCCGCGCCTTTGACAGCCGTTTCGGCAGGATGGGGATGCTGATCTGCGAAGACCTGTGGCACCTGTCCGCACCGTACATCCTCGCCATGCAGGGGGCGACCACCATTATCTGTCTCTCCAGCAGCCCCGGACGGGGGCTGACCGAAGATGAGCGCCTCGGCTCAACCATAGCCTGGCAGCGGCTGACCGCCACCACCGCCACTTTCCTCAACGCCAGGGTGCTCTACTGCAACCGGGTCGGTTTTGAGGACGGCATCAATTTCTGGGGGGGCTCGGAAGCGGTCGCCCCGTGCGGCACGGCACTCTCCAGGGGAAAGTTGCTGGAAGAGGACCTGGTTTATGCCGTCATGAAAGAAGGGGAACTGCGCCGTGAACGGATTCTGTCGCCCCTCATGCGTGACGAGAACCTGCCGCTCACCATCCGTGAGCTGCAGCTGATCGCGCAGGAAGGGGGTCTGTGATGAGCCGTCTTACGGTCAACACCAAACTGCTGCGCAAAATCCTGGTAGATTTCATCCGGGAGGAGATCTGCAAAACCGGTCTGAAAAAAGGGATCCTCGGGCTGTCCGGCGGCATTGACTCCGCCCTGGTGGCATTCCTTGCTGCCGAGGCCCTGGGGGCCGAAAACGTCCACGCCATCTGCATGCCCTACAAGAGCAGCAACCCGGAAAGCGAGGCCCACGCCAGGCTGGTGGCAGAGGCCTGCGGCATAAACTTCTCCGTCATCCCGATTACCCCCATGGTGGACACCTACTTCGACAGCTTCCCCGACGCCAACAACATGCGCCGCGGCAACAAGATGGCCCGGGAGCGGATGACCATCCTCTTCGACCACTCGGCCCATAGAAACGCCCTGGTGCTCGGCACCAGCAACAAGACCGAGCTGCTCCTCGGCTACGGCACCCTTTACGGCGACATGGCCAGCGCCCTCAACCCCATCGGCGACCTTTACAAGAGCCAGATCTGGCAGCTCTCCGAAGAGATGGGGGTACCTCGGGATGTCATCGACAAGAAGCCTTCCGCCGACCTCTGGGAGGGGCAGACCGATGAGCAGGAGCTCGGCTTCACCTACCGGGAGGTTGATGAACTGCTCTACCGGCTGGTCGACCTGCGCATGACCCGGGAAGCGCTGCTG
>VEOV01000030.1 GCA_012026855.1 Geobacter sp. | reverse complement strand
TCGAAGGCGGCCGCGGCCGGCAACAAGAAGACCTCGGTCTTGCCCTGCTTGGGGTCCATCCCCGGCCCCTTCCAGAAGGAGGCAGTCTCGTTGTCAAACAGATTGACCGTCACCATCCAGTCGAGCTTGGTGAGGGCATTGCGTACCTTGTTGGAGTTGGCGCCGGAACAGGCCGGGTTCTGCCCCCAGGCGTAAAAGCCCTTGAACTTCCCCTTGATCATGTTGTCGAAGATCATCAGCCAGGAGCAATTCATCCCTGGATCCAGCTTGGGGAGCAGGTCGTAGGCAAAGTCATTCTCTTTGGTGGCGTTGGCTCCGTAGATCGCCTTCAGATAGCTGACCAGATACTTGTTCCGGTTACCCCACCAGTTGGCGCTCTGGGGGTCCTTGGTCTTGGGGGTGTACTTCTCGATGTAGGCGGCCGTATCAGGGAGATCCGCGGTCGGCACCGGCAAATAGCCGGGAAGAATATGGAAGAGGAGACCGTGGTCCGTCGAGCCCTGAACATTGGATTCGCCCCTCAGGGCGTTGATGCCGCCACCGGCCACCCCCATATTACCCAGAAGCAGCTGGACAATGGACATGGCCCGGATGTTCTGGGTGCCGACGGTATGCTGGGTCCAGCCCATGGCGTAGAGGGACGTTCCGGACCGCTCCGGCTTGCCGGTAGAGGCGTAGAGCTGGTAGACCTCGACAAGCTTCTCCTTTGGTGTACCGGTGATTTTAGCGACCATTTCCGGCGTGTAGCGGGAGTAGTGTTTCTTCAGCAGCTGGAAGACCGTATTGGGATTCTTCAGCGTCGGGTCTTTTTTGATGCTGTCGTCAGGGTTCTTCTGGAACGACCAGGCTTTGGGATCATAGCTCCGTTTTTTCGGGTCATAACCGGAGAAGAGCCCGCCCAGGTCACCCGGCAGCTTGAATTTCGGGTCCACCAGGTAGGAGGCGTTGGTGTAGTCCCGCACGTACTGCTCGAAGTAGAGCCGGTGCTGCAGGATGTAGTTGATCATGCCGCCGAGGAAGGCGATGTCGGTGCCCGAGCGCAGCGGCGCGTAGAGATCGGCCTTGGCAGCGCTCCTGGTAAAGCGTGGGTCGACGCAGATCACCTTGGCGCCGGCGTCCTTGGCCTTCATGATCCAGCGAAAGGAGACGGGATGGTTTTCGGCGGGGTTGGCCCCCATGATGAGGATTACATCGGCATTCTTAAAATCAATCCAGTGGTTCGTCATTGCACCGCGTCCAAACGACTCTGCCAGAGCCGCCACAGTTGCGCTGTGTCAAATGCGGGCCTGGTGTTCTATATAGACCAGGCCTAACCCCCTCAGGAATTTTTGGTACAGATAGCACTCTTCGTTGTCCAGAGCCGCGCTCCCCACCGAGGCGATCCCCATGGTGCGGTTCACTTCGGCCAGGATCTCCTTTTCAACCTCCACGGCGCCCACCTTCTCCTTGACCTTGATTTTGCTGGTCTCCAGGAAGGTTGCATCGCGAGTGGCCTTGGTCTTCTTGGCAATCTCGTCCAGGGCCCAGTCCCAAGAGACTTCCTGCCACTGATCGGCGCCGGAGGCGCGGTAGAGCGGTTTGGTTATCCGCGCCTTATTGTCGCGCAGCTGGAAGACCGACGATCCTTTGGGGCAGAGCGACCCTTCACTGATCGGGTGATCTGGATCGCCTTCGGCATTGATGATGTTCCCCCCTTGGGTATGAACGATCATGCCGCAGCCGACAGAGCAGTAGGGACAGATTGTCGTCGTCTCCTTGGCGTGGCGGATGCTAAGTTCATCGGCCTTGGCCTCAACAGGCGCAAGGTTTAGTCCCAGGGTGACCGCCGCCATACCGGAACCGGAGAGCTTGAAGAAGTCTCTTCGCGATACTGCCATTGCAGTACCTCCTTTTAAAATGGTTGTTATCGTTACCGATGCCAACCATCCCCTTTTCAAAAGGAGGGCAGCGCCGTTTCCGGCGATACCCGCAGGCCGCAAGCCATGGAAACCGTTTCTTTAGGCGTACTACGGCTCGGAGATGGACAAATAAGAATATACGGTGTTTTACAGTAAATTGAATTGCTGCAACCAACTTCGAGAGCCAATCTCAGCACCGTCGTTGTAAACACATATATTTATTACTGTTATTGCGCGCACAAAGAAGGAAATGTAATATAACTGTGTTTGAGAATAATTCCAAGGACAGGTGTTGTCAATAAGTTTTAAGGTCTGGGAGGAAATTTGACATGGACATTTTCTGTTCGATATTTTTCAGAAGATCAGCAGGTGCAGCACGCCGCGGGTGATGATGCCGACCACTGCTCCGGCAATTGCCGGCCGTACCACTGACGCCGACCGGTTGCCGGCAGCAATCAGCACGGCAACCCCCACGATATCACAGGGATTGGTGAGGAAACCGGCCATCCGGTTCAACTCGACCGTGGTAATCGCCCCCTCTTTGAGAAGGTTCAGGGTAACCCCCATCATGGCCGTGCCCCCTGCCAGATACTTGGTTGCCAGGGGGAGCACTGCCACCACGGGAAAGCCGATAAGCTGGAAAACAGGGGTCAGGGCCGTCTCCAGCAGGCTGATGGCGCCAACCAGCTTGAGCAGATTGACGAGAAAGATGGACAGAATCAGGATCGGCAAAGCGCCGATAATCACCTGCACCGCCTCCTGCCCCCCAGAGATCATCAGGCTGAGACTGCTGCTCTGCCTGCCGTTGGGGGCCGCGGCGGCAAAAGCATCATCCGCTGCGACGTCATCCTTGATTGAGCGGGTAAAGAGATAATAGGTACAGGCGGCAGCCAACAGGCCGCCAACCAAGGAGGTCAGCATGATCACGCCCAGATCAAGGCCTGAGGCAACCATGGGGAAGACCACATTGGCCTGGGACATTGTGAAGATCATCGCCAGCGTCGCGGCGATGCGGCGACGGCCGGTACCGTCCTTCTCCATGACCACCAGGGTTGCCAGTGGCGCGGCAAAACTGACCAGCAGCAGCTGCACCATGGCGAATGCTCCGGCACCTTGCACGCCGAACACTCTCAGCAGCGTCCGGAACAGCCTGGCAACCATGGCCAGCAGACCTCTGGCTGCAACCACCTTCATGAAAGCCATCATGATGACCAGCACCGGCAGCAGGACATAGAGCGCCAGATCGAGGGCCGACTTGCCGGACTGCAGCATGATTTTCACGAACTCTACCAAATACCCCTCCTGCAATAAACAGCAACAGCCGATGCGACTCAGGCAGTCTCAGCCCTGGCCTTCAGCTTGAGGATATTCTCCACCACCCCCATGACAATTAACAGGTCACCGGCTACCAGCCGCCGTTCACGGTCCGGGTTGAAACAATAACTCTTCTGTTCATCGGCAACGGCAACCAGAGTCACCCCGGCTGCATCCATGACACCTGACTCGGCCAGACTTTTCCATGTCAGGGGAGAACCGGCAGGAATATTGATTTCTTCCACCCTGACGGTGGCATCCTGGCTCCTGAGCATGACATCCAGAAAGGACACCACTGAAGGCCGGATCATCTCCGAAGCCATGCGCATGCCGCCAATGAAGTTGGGCATGACCACCCTGTCAGCCCCTACCTGGCGCAGTTTCCGCTCCGACTCCTCGTTCATCGCCTTGGCAATTATTTTCAGCGCCGGATTGAGGCCGCGGGCGGTGACCACCACAAACAGGTTGTCGGCATCGGCATGCAGAGTGGTGAGCAGCCCGGCGGCGCGGCCGATATTGGCCGCCTGCAGGATGGCGTCGTTGGTAGCGTCCCCCTCAACCGTGAGAATGCCATCGGCATTGAGCCCCTTGATTTTCTCCGGGTCCCGTTCGATCACCACGAAAGTCCGGCCGGTCTTTTTCAGCTCATCGATGACATACCTGCCGGTGGCGCTCATACCGCAAACAATGAAATGCCCGGCAAGCCCGGAAATCGTCTTGATCATCTTGCGTCTCCTGAGAATATCGGTGAGTTCCCCTTCGACGATAAACGCGGTGAGAATGGAAAGCCCGTAAATGAGAGTGGCCGAACCGCAGAGAATGAGGATGATGGTAAAGAAGCGCCCTCCGAAAGTGAGGGGGTGTGTCTCGCCATAGCCGACCGAAGCAATGGTGATGACGGTCATGTAGAGGGAGTCGAACAGGCTCCATCCTTCGATAACCATGTAGCCGGACACCCCGGCGAAACAAACCATCGCCAGTGCCGCAATCACCTTGAGAAGACGTCTGTAGATCATTGATACCCGCAGGTCAGCTTTCAGGACTTGAGTGCGCCAATCAGTTCCTTCACATCCCCTACCCTGTTGTCCACCAGCCACTGCTCCATCTCCGCGGCAATCTGCTGGGAAGCGGCAGGGGTGAGGAAATTGGCCGTACCGATCTGCACCGCGGTAGCGCCGGCCAGAATGAACTCCAGGGCATCGGTGGCATTCATGACGCCGCCAATGCCGATGAGCGGCACCTTCACCGCCCTGGCCACCTGCCAGACCATGCGCAGCGCCACCGGCTTGATCGCCGGCCCGGACAGGCCGCCGGTGATATTGGCCAGCACCGGCCGCCGCTTCTGCAGGTCGATGGCCATGCCGGTCAGGGTATTAATCAGGGAGAGCGCCTCAGCACCGGCATCAACACAGGCCTTGGCCATGACAACGATATCGGTGACATTGGGGGATAGCTTGACGATGAGCGGTTTGGAGGTATTGCTCCTTACCAGGGAGACCACCTGGGAGGCTGCCCCGGGATCGGTACCAAAGACAATCCCCCCCTGCTTGACATTGGGGTAGGAGATATTGACCTCAACCCCGGCAATCTCCGGAAGGCCGTCGATCCTGGCGGCCAGCTCGCCATACTCTTCCAGGGAGTTGCCGTAGAGATTGACAATCACCGGCGTGTTCACCCGGCGCAGAAACGGCAGCTTCTTGGCAATGAAGGCGTCGATGCCGACATTCTGCAGGCCGATGGCATTGAGCATCCCGCCGGGGGTCTCAACGATCCGCGGGGTATTGTTGCCCGCCTTCGGCTTGAGGGACAGCCCCTTGGTGATCATGGCGCCGATGGACTCCAGGTCCATGTAGCCGGCAAACTCCTCGCCATAGCCGAAGGTTCCGGAAGCGGTCATTACCGGGTTGCGCATCTTGATACCGGCGATCTCCACCGACATTACTGGCTTAGTCATATATTACTCCCAACTCAAATCAGTTGATTCAAACACCGGCCCGTCCTTGCAGACGCAGCGGAAATCCGGAGTTTCGGCCGAATGGTTCACCCCTTTCACAACGCAGCCGAGACAGGCCCCCATGCCGCAGGCCATGTAGGCTTCCAGGGATACCTGGCAGGGCACCCGCATCTCCTCGGCAATGCCGGCCACAGCGCGGAGCATGGGGAACGGGCCGCAGGCGTAGAGACGCTTGGGAGCACCGCCGGAGGCCAGGTGCTTCATCATCACCTGGGTCACCAGGCCGCGGTCACCCAAAGTGCCGTCATCGGTGGCCACATAGGTCTCGACGCCGAGGCGCTCAAATTCGGTAATGCAGAGCACATCCTCCTTGCTCCTGCCGCCGGCGAACAGCCGCACCTTGTGGGACTTCACCAGCTCCTTGGCCAGCAGATAGAGCGGTGCCAGGCCGACGCCACCACCAACCAGGATCTTCTCCTCGCCAGCTTCGCCGAAGTCGAACCCCTTGCCCAGCGGGGCGATGATGTCAAGGTGGTCCCCCTGATGGAGATCGGCCAGCATACCGGTGCCGCGCCCCACCACCTTGTAGAGGATCTCGATAAAGGTCTGGCGGCCGGAATCGCTATAGGGGGTGGCAAAACTCCCCATGTCGTAGATGCCGAACGGACGGCGCAACAGCGGGTCAATGGCACTGCTGATCTTGACCATGACGAACTGCCCGGCCTCGGACTCCACCAGCGCCGGCGGCGCGGTCATCCGCATCCGGTAGTAACCCGGAGAAACCTCGGTATTGGTCAACACCTGGGATTGGAACTGCATGGCAACTCTCCCTTGAGAAATAATTATGCGAAGTTATAGCAAAGGCACGCTACAAAAGCAACGACAGAGACCTGAGACTACTTGCTGATAAAAGAAGTTTTATAGAGCAACCGCTAGCTGGAACTCAAAAAATCATCATCTCCTTATTCACGTAAATCACGGCCAGAATAGTTGCCGGCCTGTCGCCATGACAGGTAACAATATGGGGAAGGTTTGAATCGTAATAAATGGAGTCCCCCGGCTCAAGC
>VEOV01000266.1 GCA_012026855.1 Geobacter sp. | reverse complement strand
TCTCACGGCCGACCACACCCTCAAGGGTATAATCCCCCCCCTTGACCAGGATGTCAGGTTTAAGCGCTGTAATCAGCTCCAGAGGCGTATCTTCATCAAAGATCACCACGTAATCGATGCAGTCCAGTGCGGCGAGAATATGGGCCCGTTCGTCCTGTCCAATCAGCGGCCGCTTCTCCCCCTTGAGACGCTTGATGGAGGCATCACTGTTAAGCCCCATGATCAGGAGGTCGCCGAATGATCTGGCCTTCTGGAGATACTTCACGTGGCCGACATGGAGCAGATCGAAACAGCCGTTGGTAAAAGCAATCCTTCTCCCCTTTGCCCTTTCGGCCTCGATAATGGTGACCAGCGTGTCGAGGTTCTTGATCTTGTTGTCACTGTCAAGGTGCCCCCTGGCAATCTCGGCCATAATTTCAGCCGGAGAGACTGTGGAAGTGCCGAGTTTGCCGACAGCAATGCCGGCGGCAGTATTAGCAAGGGCAGCGGCATCATCCATGGACATGCCGGCGGCAATCCCCAGGCTGAGCAGGGCCAGCACCGTATCTCCTGCTCCGGAAACATCATAGACTTCACGGGCAACCGTAGGGATATGCAGGGTTGCGCCGTTCTCCCTGAAAAGCGACATGCCTGCTTCACTGCGCGTAATCAGCAGGGCCGACAGGCCGAGCTGCTCAAGTAGTTTGTCTGCGGCGGCCTTGAGCGATGTTTCGTCGGTGATCATCACCCCTGCAGCCTGCTCGGCCTCTTTCCTGTTGGGCGTAATGATAGTGGCACCGCTGTATTTGCTGTAATCAGCGCCTTTGGGATCAACCACCACCGGCACTCCGGCAGTGCGCCCGGCAGCGATTATCGCTGCCAGCACCCGATTGGTCAGGACCCCTTTCAGATAGTCCGACACAACCAGCACATTATAATCGGCAGCTCTTGAGGTAATGCTGTTGATGATTGCGGCCTCAGCATCCCCTGAAATAGGGGCGCGGGTCTCCCGGTCGATTCTGACTATCTGCTGATGGGAGGCCACCACTCTGGACTTTTTACCGGTGCACCGGCCAGGCTCACTGAAAAGAGCTGAAATATCGACACCTTTGTCCTGAAAAATAGTACGCAGCAGTCCGCCACTGGCGTCATCACCAATCACGCTGCAGACGGCAACGGAGCAGCCGAGAGCAACCAGGTTGTTGACCACATTACCGGCGCCACCGAGGCGAATCTCATCGCTCTGCACATCGACCACCTGTACCGGCGCTTCAGGCGAAATCCGCTCCGCCTTGCCCCAGAGGTATTCATCCAGCATCAGGTCGCCGATAACCAGCGCCTTTAAGCTGGCGGTATGGCTGAAAAACGATTCAACTGCTCTCCTGTCCATCTTAGCTCCCTATTCTGTCAAGTATGCCTGCTGCCAAAAGCGGAATCATGATTTCATGGTGCCCGGTGACGGTATACCCCTGGCTCTTGCCAGAGGTCGGCCGCTTGACAACATTCTGCAGCGGCCGGTAGTGCTGCTGCATGTCGAAATTGGCAGTGGTGAAGTTGTCCACATGGTGCCCCAGATTCTGGGCAATGGAGAGAGCCTTGAGAAAGACCTCCGGCATGATGACGGCACTGCCGATATTCAGATAAACCCCGCCATCACCAAGCTCGCTGACAATGGTCGTGAACAGCCGGAAATCACGGAAGGAAGCCTCACCGAT
>VEOV01000052.1 GCA_012026855.1 Geobacter sp. | reverse complement strand
TTGTTGTAGACCGCCAGATAATCATCATATTGCCGTAATACGCTTACCACGCATGCCAGCGGCTCCGCCCAAATCTCCGGCAGGTCAGCTTCCAGCTTGTCATCAGTAGAAAATGCCAGCTGTTCGACCGGGGGTGTAAACTGGGCATTAACCCCTGCCTTATTGCCTCTCGGATCAATCCGGTACCAGCCATATGCAGGCAGAAAAGCCGCATTTAACCCATGCAGGCAGTATGGCGCGCCGTTTCCTTCCAGGCTCAGCCGCTGATAGCAGAAACCGGTCGGAATGGCATTTGCCCGTAGCAGCGCAGCGAGCAGGTGGCTTTTTGCATAGCAGTAGCCGGTTTTGTGGAGCAGCACGTCGGAAGCTTTCCAGGTCACCGGGTTAAGCTTGAAATCCCAGCTGTGGCGAACATTGTCACGCACCCATTCGAAGCAGTTTTTCGCAATGTCTGCCCTGGACCGGCAATCGGCTGCAAGGCTGGCAGCCAGCGACAGAATCTCCGGGTGTTGCCAGTCGATTATTTCCGATTCTTGCAGATAGATTTCCAAATCGTTTCCTTAGAATTAACGGGGTGCCCGGTTCACCCGCTTCGCCCGGTCGGTTTTTGCCGGGCGTGGCGGCGTGCAACCGGCTGGTTGGGAATCGACTTATTGCTTGCTAATCCAGTCGGTATCAATCATTCCTTCTTGTCTGTTAAACTCACCGGTGTTAGCGTTTATAATTAATGTTGTCTTTTTTGTATAATTTCCGTCCTTAATCACTGGATTTTGACATGGCTTATACTGTTTGAAGTCACCAGAGTAATTAATTTCAATCGGTTTGCTCCATTTGATATTTGCTACCTTAAATATAACTCCGTAAGATACCCGTTCACTTTTTATGCTCTTCTTGTGTTTGTATGTAACATTATTGCCGAGAGTCGTAATAAGGCAATCTTCTGAACCATCACGGGCTCCGTAATTGCAATACGATTTAACAACGTCAACTTCTTTGGGAAGAGATACATTGATTGTTGCATTTGATAGGCCAGCTCCAGATCGTGCTCCAAGGGAAAAGTTTACTACATACCAATCATCGCTGTGATTTACATTTTTTGGAAGAAACTCGATATTGGAGTTAGCTGAAATTTCTTGTTCTCTGCAAGAATCATCGTCGGTGGGCCATGAGACAACAATATAACTAAATGCGTTGTAGACGAAAAGTATGGGGATAATTACGCCAAATGTAGCAATACTGTATGAACTTCTAAATTGGAAAATTGAACGAGTGAACATGACAGCACATATTCCAGCGACGAAACCTGGAATAGCATATAGAAAAGCAATATGCTCACCAGGTGAATCGTATGGATAATATGGGTAATCTTTCAGGGCGAAAATGCCATAAAGCATCCAACCTGCATATGCAGATAATAGGCAAAAGAAAAACCCCATAATACGCACAAAGATACTTGGTTTACCTGCCCGTTGACATGCTCCGAGAATACCGAAGGCTGGTCCAAATAAAATCAATGCGAGAAAAAAGGTATATTCTGTCAATGTTTTTAACTTGATTAATTCCATACTCCACTCTTCCCGTTTGATCGAGCCACCTCTGTATTACACTCCTGACAACTCCGCTGACAACGCCACCATACTCCTCGGTTTTCTTCGCCTTTTCATCTTCCAACTCGTAATTGACCGGTTTCCCTATACAAGTAATTTATTACCAGTATAGGTAATTTATGTCCTATATAAGTAATTCAAAATATTACCGATATAAGCAATATTTGCCCCGAACGCAAAAAACCGCGCCACCGGTTTCCCGGTGATGCGGCTTTAAAGAGCTGGCTTCCTTCACAGAATTCATCATTGGCTCCATAACATAAAGATGGGCTCACGATACTTTGACGGTGAAGGCCTGTCAAGGGGGGATTTGCTGGCGAAATCCTCTGGCAGCGGCTGTTTGGGTCTTATACCACCGTATGCCGGATATCCTTCCCCTTGACCATGAAGATGACCATCTCCGCCACGTTGGTGGCGTGGGCGGCGATCCGCTCCAGGCATTTGGAGATGAAGTTGATCTTCAGTGAGCGGCTGATGGCTGACGCATCCTCGATCATGAAGGTCAGCAGCTCCCGCTGAATCTGCTCGTTCAGGTTGTCGACAAAATCATCGTCCCGGCAGACCTTGAGCGCCAGCTCGGCGTCCCCCTGGACAAAGGCGTCCAGCGCCTCCTTGACCATGACCCCGGCCCAGTGGGCCATGCGGGGGAGGTCGATGTACGGCTTGAGCACCGGCTCCTCATTCAGCTCCTTGCCCCTTTTGCCGATGTTGCGGCACTGGTCGCCGATCCGCTCCAGATCGGTGACGATCTTCAGGGCAAGGGTGATGAAGCGCAGGTCCCTGGCTGCCGGCTGCCGCAGCGCCAGTACTGCCAGACACTTCTCGTCGATGAGCATCTCCAGGCGGTTGATCTCGTGGTCAAAGGCGATCACCCGGTCAGCCAGCACGGAATCCCGCTCCACCAGTGCCTTGAGGGCGTCGTTGATCATCACCTCGACCTTGCCACCCATCTCCAGGAGCTTCTCCCTGATCTCTCTCAGTTCGGCATCGTACTGTCTGCTTAAATGTTCGCGTTCCATGGTGTACCTCATGTTGTTATCTGCACCGGCAGTGGGGGGAACCGTCTCTCGCTGCAACGCCTCTGCTTCCACACCTGCAGTAATATTTCGTTTTTACGGTCGTAACCGATCAACCTGTTGCGATTTTGAAGTTCACAGAGGAAGCCCCGGCTTGTTTTCGCTCGATACGGCTCCCCCCACTACCGGTGCAGACTACCCGTTTTGTCGGGAATGCGAGATTTTTGCAAGGTCAAGGCATGCGAGACGCGGGGCGCGAAACGTACTGGAGGTACGTTGAGCGTTCCGAGGCGAAGCATAACGCCGAGATTGCGAAAATGTCGCGTTCCCTAACCGAAGCGTCCGGTGATGTAATCCTCTGTCTGCCGCTTCTCCGGGGTGGTAAAAATCTTCCTCGTGGCGCCGCTCTCTACCAACTCACCCAGGTACATGAAGGCGGTGGCATCGGAAACCCGGGCCGCCTGCTGCATGTTATGGGTGACGATGATGATGGTATAGCGCTCCTTCAGCTCATCGATCAGCTCCTCGATCTTCAGGGTGGCGATCGGATCCAGGGCCGAGCAGGGCTCATCCATGAGAATGACCTCCGGCTGGACGGCAATGGTCCTGGCGATGCAGAGCCGCTGCTGCTGGCCTCCCGAAAGATCCATGGCGCTGGTTTTGAGCCGGTCCTTGACCTCGTCCCAGAGGGCCACCCTTTTCAGGCAGCTTTCGACGATTTCGTCGGCCACACTCCGCTGCACCCCGTTGTTGAGCTTGTAACCGGCAATGACATTATCATAAATGGACATGGCCGGGAACGGATTCGGCTTCTGGAAGACCATGCCGATTTTCCGGCGGATAGCCACCGGGTCAATGGAGCGCTCGTAGATGTCGTGGCTGTCCAGCATGATGCGGCCGCTGACCCGGGCCGAAGGCACCAGGTCGTGCATCCGGTTGATGGCCCGCAGCAGGGTCGATTTGCCGCAGCCCGACGGGCCAATGATGGCGGTTACGCTGTTGGCGGCGAAATCCAGATCAACCCCTTTGACCGCATGGTTGGCGCCGAAGTGGACACTCATTTTTTCAAGGGTTACTTTTGCATTCATACAAACCTCTGTTTACTTCTAATTGTCCTGCTGTGAAGCCGGGACGGCTGGTGCCGGATTGAGCGAAAGCAGCCGGGGCTGCAGGCAATACCGGCCAAATCGGATCAGCCGGTTGATATCTGTCCATCAGTCAAACCACCTCTGCAAACGATGCAGCAGAGGCGCTACAGCGAGAGCCGGTATCAGCCGTCCCGGCTTCAATCCTGGCAAGCCCAGAATTCTCAACTCTGACGCGCACTCCGTCCCATCAGCCGCGCGCCGATATTCAGGGTAAACATCACCACCACCAGCACCAGCGCCCCGGCCCAGGCCAGCTTGTGCCAGTCTTCATAGGGGGCGATGGCAAAGCTGAAGATCTGCAGCGGCAGCGCCGCCATCGGTTCGGTCAGCTTCCTGCTCCAGAACTGGTTGCCCAGGGCCGTAAAGAGGAGCGGCGCCGTCTCGCCGGCGATTCTGGCAATGGCCAGCAGCACCCCGGTAACAATCCCCTTGGTGGCGGTCTTGAGCATCACCTGCAGGCTGGTGCGCCAGAGTGGCACCCCCAGGGCCAGGGAGGCTTCCCGCAGGGTGCCGGGCACCATTTTCAGCTGCTCCTCCGTGGTGCGCAGTACGATGGGGATCATGATCAACGCCAGGGCTACTGCACCGGCCAGGGCCGAAAAGCCCTTCATCGGCACGACCAGCAGCGTGTAGGCCACCATGCCGGTGATGATGGACGGCACCCCGGCCAGGACATCGGCACTGAAACGGATGGTGTTGGCCAGCTTGCCGCCGCCGAACTCCGTCAGGTAAACCGCCCCAAGAATGCCGATTGGCAGGCCGATACAGGCGGAAAGAGTAATCATGATCGCCGAGCCGAGCAGTCCGTTGGCCATGCCGCCGCCGCTCTCGCCGGTCGGCTTGGGAATGTTGGTAAAGAAATCCAGGGAAAGGGAGCTGAAGCCCATCCTGAGGATGTGGAAAAATACCAGCGCCAGCGGCACCAGCACCGCCACGGTGCCAAGCAGCATCATTGCGGTAGCGGCGTGGTTCTGCCAGTTTCTGAGGGTTATGCTTCTCACGCTACCCCCCCCTTTGCCCCTCTGGTAACGCTCCAGATCATCACCCGGGCCAGGACGTTCACTGCCAGGGTCACAAAGAGGAGAATCAGGCCGATCTCCATCAGGGCGGCCGAATGCAGCGCATTGGTTGCTTCGGCAAACTCGTTGGCAATGACGCTCGGCATGGTATAGGCCGGGGAGAGGAGCGACATGGAGATAAGCGGCGAATTGCCGATTACCATGGTGACCGCCATGGTCTCACCAATGGCCCGCCCCAGCCCGAGGATGACCGCACCAAGGACGCCGGATCGGCCGTAGGGGAGCACGGCAATGCGGATCATCTCCCATTTGGTCGCCCCCAGGGCAACCGCCGCTTCCCGCTGGCTCTGGGGCACTGCCAGCAGCACCTCCCTGCAGATGGCGGTAATTATCGGGATAATCATGATCGCCTGGATCAGCACCCCGGCCATCCTGCTGGCGCCGAAGGGGGCCCCGCTGAAAAAGGGGAGAAAGCCGAGATGGTCGATCAGCCAGGGCTGAACACTTTGCTGCAGCCAGGGGGCCATTACCAGTACCCCCCAGAGGCCGTAAATGACGCTCGGGATGGCTGCCAGCAGCTCCACCAGCGAGGCAATGACACCACCGACCTTTTTAGGCGCTATTTCCGTGATGAACAGGGCCGTGGCCACGCTCAAGGGGGTTGCCACAAGAATCGCCAGCACGGCCGAGACAACCGAACCGAAAATAAACGGCAGCGCCCCGAAATTCCCCTGCACGGCATCCCAGTCTTTACCGGAGATAAAGCTCCAGCCTGATTTTGCCAGGGAAGGCAGGCTCCCCTGGGCCATCTCGAAGAGCATCAGCCCGAGGATGGCCAGCACCAGCAGACCAAAGCCGGCAGTCAGCCACCGGTAGATGGTATCGCCGCCCAGTGGCCTTCTCCGCTCTGGTTCATACCGGGAATCAGCTTCTGTCATGACACTCCCCGCAATTGAACAATTCTGTTGCATAATCGTAACACCCATGTTTCCGGAAAAAAGCCCGCAGGCTGAGCAAGCAGCGGCTGCGGGCAATTGAACTACTCAGCTCAGTTAATGGTCTTGATGGTCTTTTCAACCATTTTCAGCACTGATTCCGGCAGTGGCGCATAAAGCATCGGCGCTGCCATTTTCTGCCCCTTGTGCAGGCTCCAGTTCAGGAACTCTACCAGCTTTTTCCCTTTTACCTTGTCCTTCTGGCCCTGGTAGACCAGCAGCCAGGTGAAGCCGGTTATGGGGTAGGCGTCCTTGCCGGGCTGGTTTACCAGCGAGATGCGGTAATCGGCCGGCATATGCTTCACAGCTGCAGCAGCGGCGGCACTGGTGGTCTGGATTGAAGGCTCGACCCAGCTGCCGGACTTGTTTTTCAGGGTTGCATAGGGGAGCTTGTTCTCAAAGGCGTAGGCCAGCTCCACGTAACCGATGGTGAACTTGGTAGTCTTGATCTGCCCTGCCACCCCTTCATTCCCCTTGCCGCCAAGGCCGACCGGCCACTTGACCGAGGCCCCCTTGCCGACGGACTTAGCCCAATCGCCGTTGACGCCTGACAGGTAGTCGGTGAAGATGCTGGTTGTGCCGCTGCCGTCGGAGCGGTGCACCACAATAATCGCCTTGTCAGGCAGGTTCACCCCGGGGTTGTCGTCGGCAATGCGCTTGTCGTTCCACTTGGTGATCTTGCCGAGGAAGATGTTGGCCACATCCTCGGAGTTGAGCTTCAGCCCCTTGGCTACGCCGGGAAGGTTGTAGGTAACCACCACTGCCCCCATTACGGTCGGGATATGGAGCAGCTTGCCGGGTGCTGCTTTCAACTCATCGTCGCTGAGAAACTTGTCGGAAGCCCCGAAGTCAACGGTCTGGGCGGTAACCTGCTTGATGCCGCCGCCGGAACCGATGGACTGGTAATTGAATTTTACGCTCGGGTCGATTTTGGCGTACTCGCTGAACCACTTGGAGTAGAGCGGGTAGGGGAAGGTAGCGCCGGCACCGTTGATCAGCGTCTCGGCACCGGCAATGCTGGCAAGCCCCAGAAGAGCAGCCGCCGTCAAGGTGACAATTTTGTTAAGCATTTGGAATCTCCTTTAATCATAGCTCTTTATACTATGTTCAAAGGATAACCCCTCACTGTTACAGCTCTGTTACAGCTCTGCCAAAGTTGTGCAATTACTCACAACTCTTCCCGCACCCGCCGGGGCGAGTAGCGGACGGCAATGATCCTGACACCTGCCAGTGACAGCACCAGGGCGATCACCATGGCAATCTGCTCCCACTCCATCTCCCGGTACCAAAAGGCCATCACCTCGGTGAGCACCGTAACGATGACCGTGTCGATAATGTAGGTCACCTTGACCCGGCCTTCGGTGAAATAGGCCAGGGCGGTTCTCAACACCTCGACCATGGCCAGCACCGTCAGCATGTCGACAATTATCGTCTTGAAAAACTGGTGGAAATCAGTCTGCATGACCAGGCGGAGATCATAGAAGGTATAGCCGATACCGGCCAGGATGGCACAGAAGATAGCCATGATGAGAAATGACAACAGCACGCGGGCGGAAGTCTCAAAAAACTTGGATATTTTAAGGTCGACAATGTCCGTGTTAAACATGATTTCTCCTGGAAACTCTGCTCTGCCTGCGGCAATCAGGCATAGACACCTGATACGGCAGCCATGTTTGCCGGCATGAACACCGGGTAGTCATCGGCGGTAGTGCCTGCCTGGTGGTGGCAGGCGCCACAGACCAGACCCTCGGTTGCCAGCCGCGTCCAGATGGTATGGTTGGTGCTGTCGCACCAGTCACAGTGCCATACGTAGTAATCTCCTGACCTTGTTTTCATAGTCTCTTCTCCTTTTCACTCGATTAGTTTGAGAAAAGCATAACCGGCCGAAGTTACAAAGCTGTTACGAACATGGTTTATCTGTGCAAAATCAGGTGGTTCGGGGTTGTCAGGTAGATTGACGAAGGAGGGCTGCTCTGCGAAGGCTTGATGGGGGGAGAAAGCCGGAACCTGGCACAAAGCCCGGTTCCGGCCTTACGGGTTCAGCTAGTTGCGGCGTAAATATTCTGCCAGCTTGACATCTTCACGGCTGACATGGTTGATCAGCCAGTCAGCCATGGTCTGATTGGTAACGATCACCAGCATCAGCGTGGCCCCCTCGTCCTGGAGCAGGTACTCCAACTGTTTGAGGTCTCTGATGAAGTTGTCATGCTGCGCCTTGTGATCAGCATAGCCAGGGTAGCTGTGCTGCAGCTGCAGCCGCTCTTCAAGGGCAAAATGATCCTTCACGTAGCTGTCCAGAAAGCGGTACATGTTGAGGATCTCCTCACGCCCCTTCCTCTGGCTGCAGGCCGCCAGCAGGTTGGCAAAGCGGCTGAAAAGCTCCTTATGCTGGTTGTCAATCTCCTCGTTGCCTGTGGCCAGGCTGGCATTCCATGCGATTTCCATTTGCTCCCCTCGTTACCAGTGTCGCGTTATTTATAATTTTGCCATAAGACCAAGCTCATCGTTTTAGTCTTATATCCAAGCCAACAAAAAGTGTCAACCGTAATTCCGCCTGTTTTGGTAAAGAATTTTTGTCCCAACAGCATCGATTAATTGACTAATCCCCTTTTTGCAGCGTGAAGCTGAAGGTGGCTCCCCTGGCAGGGCGGTTATTCTCCGCCTTGACCGTACCGCCATGGAGCTGCACGATATGCTTGACTATGGCCAGACCGAGCCCGGTCCCCCCTTCACTCCTGCTTCTGCCGGCATCAACCCGGTAAAACCGCTCGAAGAGCCTGGGGATACTCTCTTCCGGCACCCCGGCGCCATTGTCGCGCACGGCGACGCTCAGCATGTCAGCGTCACTGTCGACCAGCACCTCGACTCTGCCACCCGACGGCGTATATTTCACGGCATTGTCCAGCAGATTGACCAGTACCTGCTCCAGCCTCCCCGGGTCGGCCAGTGCCTTGGTGACACTCCTCTCCGGCAGGACAACTGCCACCCCTTTGGCAGCGGCTTTCTTCTCGACCATGGCGGCGGCCCGGCGCACGACCGCTTCCACCTCGCAGCTGTGCAGCTCCAGGGCAAAGCCGGCCGACTCCAGTTCGGAAAGGTTGAGAATATCCGTAATCAGGGTGGTGAGCCGTTCGCTGTGGGACAGAATTACGGCGATGAACTTCTGCGCCTGCTCCGGATTATCCTTGATCAAGCCGTCCAGCAGGGTCTCGGCATACCCTTTGATGACGGTCACCGGCGTGCGCAGCTCATGGGAGACATTGGCCACAAAATCCTTGCGGATGTTTTCCAGCCGCTTGATATCGGTTATGTCGTGAAAGACGGCGACCACCCCGTTTGACGCAGAGTCCCCCCCCAGGGGCACCCAGTGGGTCAACAGCACCTTGTCACCGGCAAACTTCAGGGTCATCTCTTCCAGCAGTTCGCAGCCGCTGCCGCAGACCCGGCTGAACGATTCGTGCAGGGCCGGATGGCGTGAAATATGGCTGAGCGGCGCCCCGATGACCCCTTCAGTGACGCCGAACAGGCTGCAGAAGGCCGGATTGACCAGGCTGATGAACCCCTGCCGGTCGGTAACCATCAACCCTTCGCCCATCCCCTTGAGGATGGCATCGAGACGGCTCTTTTCCCGGGAAAGGGTGAGCAGCTGCTCTTCCAGCCTGGCTGCCATTTCGTTCATGATCCTGGCAAGGTCGCCAAGTTCGTCATGCCAGACATTGGGGAGCCGGCGGCTGAAGTCCCCCTTGCCGATACCGGCGGCCGTGGCAGCTATCTGCCGCAGCGGCCGGGAGGTAAGCCGGGAAAAGATGTCCGACAGGATCAGGGAAAGCAGCAGTGCCAGACAGAGGCCGATGCCGAGCATGGTGTGCATCCGGTTAAGCGCCTGGTCAACCGAAGAGAGGGGGAGGGCAAAGCGGACGATGCCTCTCTGGTCGCCATGGCTCGCCAGCGGCACGGCCACGTAGAGCATGTCGGTCCTGATGGTGGCGGAGTAGCGGATCGATTCCCCCCGGCCGGTCGCCAGGGCCTGCCTGACTTCCGGACGGTCAAGATGGTTCTCGACCTCAGCCAGTTTGTCCACCGGGATTTCCGAATCGCCGATGACACGCCCCTGGTGGTCAATGATGGTCACCCTGGCAGCTGATGACCGGCCGGCCTCCATGGCGAGCAACGGCGCCGAATGCCTGATGTCGGCGCTGTCGCGAAGCATCATGCTGGCGGTAAGCTTCGCCTCGCTACCCAGGGTCTCCTTGAGCGAGCCGACAATGGAGACCTGCAGAGAGTGGTTCAGGTAGAAATAGATGGCTGTGCTCATTACCAGCAGCAGGGCCAGATAGGAGAGCATCAATTTACTGCGGAAAGACATTTTCATGCAATCTCCAGCTTGTAGCCGTAGCCGCGCACGGTGCGGATCATCTCACCGGCCTCCCCCAGTTTGCTGCGCAGCCGGGTGATGTGGGTATCCACCGTCCTGGTGTCGGCATCGCTGCTGTACCCCCAGACATCCTGCAGCAGCCGCTCGCGGCTCTGCATCCTGCCGGGGCGCATTGCCAGGATCGCCAGCAGCTTGAATTCGGTGAGGGTCAGGGTCACTTCGGCGTCATGCACCGTGACCAGGTGCCGCTCTTCATCAATGACGAGCGCGCCGTGGCGGATGGTTTTTTCCGTTTCTACCGGAGAAGCGGTCCGGCGCAGAATGGCCTTGATGCGCAGCAGCAGCTCCCGCGTTGAGAACGGTTTCACCAGGTAGTCATCGGCGCCGACTTCAAAGCCGACCACCCGGTCGATCTCCTCCCCCTTGGCAGTCACCATGATCACCGGGATGGTGGCCGTCTTTTCCTGCCGCCGCAGCTGTTTGCAGACCTCGATGCCGGTCAGTTCGGGGAGCATCAGGTCAAGAATCACCAGGTCGGGCAGCTCGGCCAGAATAGTATCCAGCCCGCTTCTGCCGTCCAGGGCAACTATTGTCTGCCACCCCTCCTTCTGCAGGTTGAAGGCGAGCAGCTCGGCCAGATCCTTTTCGTCTTCCACAATGACAACTTTCATAAACAGGGCACCTCAAGTTTGATAATGCCAGCGGAGTGTTACAACCGTGTGACGATCTTCGTGAGGGTTTGCAAAATCTGGCGCCAAGACAGGCGCATTGCCATGGATTTTACAGCGAATTTCCCATCTGGCAACATATATGTAACCTTACTGAAATGGACAGTTCCTTTAGCCTGAAGTCGGCAGCTGGAGACATCCTTCAGCGCATCTCCAGCTGCCGGAAAAGCTCTCTGCAATTTGACCCCCTGCCCAACGGTGATAAACTTTTAACATGAGCAACAATCTTTCTAAATCGCCGACTGCTGCCCCGTCCCTGGCAGGTGATTTCTGGGGCGGCCTGGCGGCCATGCTGGTCGCCCTCCCCTCCTCCATCGCCTTCGGCATTGTGGTCTACACGACCCTCGGCCCGGAATATGCCGGCCAGGGGGCCATGGCCGGGCTGGCCGGTGCCGCCG
>VEOV01000003.1 GCA_012026855.1 Geobacter sp. | reverse complement strand
GCATGTAGTAATCCGACGGCATGGGGGCATTCATCTTGCCACGATGGCCGTCCACCTGCACCAGCATCTCCGCGCCGCCGCCATCATCGTCGCTTTCTTCCGTCGCCAGCAGATCATCCAGCTCGTCAGGGGTAAACTCGCCATCGGTCACCAGGAGCGGATCGTCCTTCTCCTTTGTCTGGTGTTCCTTGGCCTTGAGCTGCCCTCCTTCGACAATATGAATCATCGCCCCGAGAAAATCGGCTGGCTCCAGGTTGTCCGGCAATGGCAACTTTTCGTTGAAAAAAATGTCGAACAGCTCCTCGAAAGCCGGAATGTCATTGACATTCTTCACCAGCGTCAGTCTCAGCAGCGCCTTGACCTGGGCTCGCCCTTCAAGCCCCCCCAGGGCCAGGGCACAGACGGCATCCAGGCTTTCACCCGGAGAGACACGCACGCCGCGCTGGCGCAGGGCAGTGACGAAGCTGGTAATGACCCGTTCCATAGCTGTTTACCGTAGTATCTGGTTTGCCAGATCAATGACCTGTTGCAGATCGGCCTGGTGCTTGGCAATGGTCCCCACCGTATTGGCCACCACTTCAGGAGTCAGCTGCCTTACCTGGAGAATGGAAAGCACCTGAGCCCAATCAAGAGTTTCGGAGACACTGGGGAGCTTACGCAGGTTCAGTTCCCTGGACTTGCGGAGAAACTCCACCATCTGCACCGCCAGGCTCTGGCAAAGCTCGGGGAAGCGGCTGCGCACGATGGCCACCTCCCGCTCAAACTCGGGATAACCGATGTAAAGGTAGAGACAGCGGCGCCGCAGGGCATCGGAAATCATCCGGGTGCCGTTGCTGGTGAGGATAGTGAGCGGCTTGTGGCGCGCCTCGATGACCCCCAGCTCCGGGATGGAAACCTGAAAATCGCTGAGACACTCCAGGAGCAGCGCCTCGAACTCATCGCCGGAGCGGTCAATCTCGTCGATGAGCAACAGGGAACGCTCCTCGGAAAGAAAACTGCGCAGAATCGGCCGCTGCACAAGAAAGTTTTGCGAAAAAAACAGACTCTCCTCGGCGGAAAGCCGTGCCACCGCTTCCCTCAGATCAGCGGAGACGGAAAGATAACTGTCCAGCTGGGTTCTGAGTAACTGGGTGTAAAGCAGCTGCTTGCCATATTCCCAATCGTAAAGGGCCTTGCCCTCATCGATCCCCTCGTAGCACTGCAGCCGGACCATGGGAGCAGCCAGCACACTGGAGAGAGTTTTGGCCAGACCTGTCTTGCCCACACCCGGGGGCCCTTCAATAAGTATCGGCTTTTCCATTTTGAGCGCCAGAAATACGGCGGTAGTGATGGAGTCATCGGCAATGTAGCCGCCGGTGCCGAGTAGTCTCTTGACCTCTTGTGCGGTAATCATGGGAACCTCGCGGAAATGATGAGGGGCGGGACGGAATAATCCATCCCACCCCTGACTACTTGCAACTCAGACAGTTATTACATGCAACCTTTGAACACGGCGCGCATGTTGTCGAAACCGATATCAATCGGATTCCCTTCGGAACAGATGTCGGCGGCAGCAAACTTTGACAGGCCGTCGAGATCCTTGTCCTGCAGACCGAGGTCGGCAAAACGGGTGGTGATACCCAGATCGTCTTTCAGCTCCTGAATCATGTCGATGAAGAGTTCACCGGCCTTCATGTCGGAGATGCCATTGGTGTTGATGCCTGCGGCGCGAGCCATCATGGCGAAACGCTCAGGGCATGCCGGCAGGTTGAGACGGCAGACGTCAACCAGGGCGATGGCATTGCAGAGGCCGTGCGGCGAATCGTAGAGACCGCCCATGGCATGGGCCATGGAGTGAACGATACCGAGACCGGCACTGTTGAAACTGTAAGCTGCTGCCATTTCTGCCCAGACCATCTGCTCGATGGCTTTGATATTGTTACGGTTGGCAGAAGACTGACGCAGGTTACCAAATATTTCGGTGATTGCCCAGAGGCCCGGACCGTAGGCGGACTGTACGCAGAGACGTGAAGCAATGGCTTCTACTGCGTGGGTAAGGGCATCCATACCGGTGTAGGCAGCCAGATTTGATGACATGCACTGATGAAGCAGCGGGTCGTTAACAGATTTGGTCGGAGTACACTGCGGATCGAACAGCGCCATTTTGTACATTTTCTCTGTATGGTTGATGATGGAGAAGCAGGAAACTTCTGAACCGGTACCGGAAGTTGTGTTAATGGCAAGGTGCGGGATCTTGTTCTTCTTGGTGCATTTGAAAGCGCCTTCGAAGGTACGCACATCCTGGCCGTCGTGGCTGTAAACCAGCTTGATTGCTTTGGCGCAGTCTGTAGTCGAGCCGCCGCCGATGCTGATCATGCCGTCAAACTTGCCGGAAGCGAGCACTTTGGCCCCTTCCATTACTTCGTAATCCTTCGGGTTGGGAGTTGCCTTGTCGAAAACTTCTGAAGCGATGCCGGCGTGCTTGAGCACACCCTGAACAGCTTCGATGATGCCTGTGCCGCGCAGACCGGTGGTGACAATGAGGGCATTGGTCATGCCAAGTGCCTTGGCGTCGTTACCAACCATTGTGTGGGCGCCGATACCAATATTTACGGAAGGATAGGCGTGCTGCATCTTGATCGGGTATTCGCGTGATTCCAGTGAAAGGGTCCGTTTTGCATCTCTGAAATGTGGCATTTTTACTTCCTCCTTGTCTTTTCTATTATTTTAGAGTGGTGCTGCTTAGTCCTGCGTGAAAAGCGATCCAACGGCCGGGCCAACAATGTTTCCTCTCCAGTTACCTCCTATAACTTTGTTATAACGAGCTCGCTTACAGCTCAAATAGGGCATTCTTGCGAAGTCTCGGGGTTGCGTCACTGCAACTGTTTATCCATATAGCAAGCCGGATGCCAAGTCTGATTCATGTTTATTTTCAGGTATTTACGCAGTGCGTCGTATTTTAGTGGGGTTATGGGGATTGCCAGGGAGGGGAATTATGAAACACCTTTTTATTGTTTTTCATAGAAAAGCACTATGGAGTTTATCCTCACTGTGGATTTTAACCCCACTCTTCTAAACAAGGCAGGCAGCAAAGCTGTTTCAGGGGATATTTACTGTAAAAAGTTTCTATGGGCAGGTGCTGGGAGGCTGTCACTGTTTGAGGAAGTGCCTTGCAAAAGACGGTCAGGAATTTTGCCTGGAAGTTGATACGTAGATGGCGCGCCGGACGGTGCAACGGTCATCGACACCGCACAAGCGGCCAGTGGTTGCCCAGACACGCCCCAGGCATCCGCCGCCGCAGAACTGTTGTCCCGGGCAGTCTGCACAGACTGCCAGCTCTTCTGCCCGGCGGCTGCTCTCGCGCAATAATGCAGCCCAGAGAGGCGCCCCTTCCCTGAAGGCGGCAGCCAGGCTTTTACCTGTAACCCCTGCTACTGAATATGGATCGGCGTGCATGAGTACACAGGGGTAGAGACGGCCGTCAGCTGTCAGGTAGGGGTGCTCGGCAAAAGTACAGCAGTCGCTGCGGGCTTGACTTTCCCGGCCCCATTCCAGCGCAGCCATGGTGCCGATCCGGTCATAGAGCTCACGAAACCGCTGATCGTTATCCAAGTGCTGCCGCAGTTGCAGGTACTGCTCCGGATCTGGCGGAGACAACCGTCCTGACTGAACAGACCGGCCCGACTGCACCAGGCTGCCTGCCACCACGGATTGAATCCCCATACTGTCGGCCAGCTTGAGCAGCGCAGGAAAGTCAGCCAGGTTATGGCGCATTTCAGTAAAGCCGAGCCTTATCCGTTGACCAAGACCGCCATCGGCCAGCAGCTTCAGTCCGGTCAGCGCACCGGCAAACGCCCCCGCGCCACGCACCAGGTCATGGGTTGCTGCAGTTGCCCCGTCCAGGCTGATCTGCCGCGTAAGCCCGGGGAAATCCCGCTCCCTGCGCGCCGTCACCTCGTCAGCTGTCCAGCGCAGGCCGTTTGTTTGTATGGCCGCTGTT
>VEOV01000066.1 GCA_012026855.1 Geobacter sp. | reverse complement strand
GCATAGCAGGACTCTCTTTTGCCCTTAAGGCGGCAGAACAGGGTACAGTTGCAATCATCACCAAGCGTGAGGTGACTGAATCAGCCACCAATTATGCACAGGGGGGGATTGCTTCGGTATTCTCGACAGAAGATACTTTCGAGGCCCATATTGAGGATACCCTGACAGCAGGGGCCGGCATCTGCCATGAAGATGTTGTCAGCATGGTAGTCGAGGAAGGGCCACCCACAATCAGGAACCTGATTGACTGGGGGGTAAAATTTACCGAACAGGACGGTTCCTATGACCTCACCCGAGAGGGGGGGCACAGCCAGCGGAGGATTCTCCACGCCGATGACGTAACCGGTCGCGAGATCGAGCGGGCACTGGTAGCTTCAGCCCGGAATCACCCGAATATCACCATTTACGAACATCACATCGCCATTGATCTGATTACCGAAGCCAAGGTAATGCAAAAAAGGCTCAAGCCAAACAGGTGCCTTGGTGCCTATGTTCTCGGCATCAACGCAAGCAAAGTAAAAACATTCACTGCCGGTTACACCCTGTTGGCAACCGGCGGCGCCGGCAAAGTCTATCTTTACACCTGTAACCCTGATGTTGCCAGTGGTGACGGCGTTGCCATGGCATACAGGGCGGGCGCAGACATCGCCAATATGGAGTTCATGCAGTTCCACTCGACCACGCTCTTCCACCCCAATGCCAAATCATTCCTCATATCAGAAGCAGTCCGCGGCGAAGGCGCCATACTGCGCCGCCGCGACGGCACAGCTTTCATGGAGAAATACCACCACCTGAAGGACCTTGCTCCCCGGGACATAGTAGCCAGAGCAATCGACAATGAAATGAAAACCTATGGTGACGACTGCGTTTACCTCGACATGACTCACCGGGAGCCGGAGTATATCAAGAACCGCTTCCCCAACATCTACCAGACCTGCCTCGAATACGGGCTCGACATGACGGTGTCACCGCTGCCGGTAGTTCCAGCTGCCCACTACCTCTGCGGGGGAGTTGCCGTTGATGAAAACGCTCAGACCTGCATCAAGAACCTCTATGCCATAGGAGAAGTTGCCTTCACAGGACTGCACGGCGCCAACCGGCTGGCCAGCAACTCCCTGCTCGAAGCCGCAGTCTATGCCGGCAGAGCCTGGAAACATATCTCCGCCAACCTGACGACTGAAATTCCCCCTCTCCCGACGGTTCCAGAGTGGGATTCCGGTACAGCCACCAACAGCGATGAAATGGTAATGATCTCCCAAAACTGGGATGAGATCAGAAGATGCATGTCCAACTACGTAGGGATTGTCAGGTCAAACAAACGGCTTGAAAGGGCGCTGCGCCGTATCAGACTGATCCAGGAGGAGATCGAGGACTACTACTGGGATTTTATTATCACTTCGGATCTCATTGAACTGCGGAACATCGCCACCGTAGCCGAACTGATTGTCCGCTGTGCCAGGCAACGCCAGGAATCACGCGGCCTGCACTACAACATTGACTACCCAGAAAAAGACGACATCCACTGGAAAAAGGATACCTATGTCCGGAAACAGTTTTAATAAAGAAGATATCGTCCCTTTCAGGGAGGAGATCGACCGGCTCGACAGTGAACTGCTCAGCATCTTTAACCGACGAGCGGCCCTGGCGCTGGAGATAGGCAAGATCAAGAAATTTCTCAACCTGCCGGTATATGATCCTTCGAGAGAAAAGCGGATTTTCGACAGGATGAAGGGGGATAATCCGGGGCCGCTTGATAACGGTGCGGTGGTCAGACTGTTTGAGCGGGTAATTGACGAATCAAGACGTCTTGAGAGGATCATGACCCATCCGGAAGATAGTCAGGAAAAGGAGCAGTAATGCTTGTCATCATGAAGAAAAAGGCCAAAGAGGAAGAACTGATCCACGTCAAACAGTTCCTGGTTAACAGGGACTACGATTTCCACCAGTCAACCGGTATCAACAGAACCATCATCGGCGTAATCGGCGACACTGAGAAGCTGGATACTGGCGAACTGGGAAGCATGCCAGGTGTTCTGCAGGTAATCAGGATCGAGAAGGAAGAGTAGCCCCCACAAAGTTAGTTGCGGGGGCAAGCAATCAGCCGTCAATCAAGGCTTGGCAGCCTCGTCAATCAGGAAGTTCATCAGATTAACCACCTGCTTAACCTCTTCACGCGACATGTTGGATTTCGGCTTGCGCAGCATTTTGATGCCATAGGCTTTTGTTGCCTGCTTGTCAAAGGGCTGGCCGGTAACCGGAGCAATGCCTGTCTGTATGGCGATTACCGTTCTCTCTTGTGTGTGACACTGAATACACTTGACCTTCATGATTTCAAAGGCCCCTTTAAGGTCGTTCGGTATCTGCGAAGGATCAAAATTCATCTTGTCCCCCTTACCTACTGACCTGATTTTTGCCTGCACCGGCATGGCAAAAGCTACCATCAAAATTGTGACCAACAATACTTTAATGACTCTCATCGCACCTCTCCCCTATTTTGGTTGAATCACTCTAAAAAGCTATTCTTGCCCCTACCAGCACAATATCACTACTGGAATTCGCAACGACGGAGTTCTCGGTGGCAACATGCTGGTATTCAAGGGTTAATTTCGTATTTTGCATCGGAGCAAACGCAACAGCAGGGATAATACGGTTGATCCTGCTGCCGTCGGTAAAACTGGTAAGCTCGTACCTTACAAAGGCAAGCAGGTCAGGGGTAAACATATACTCAGCCTGAGCCGCCCAAACATCGGTAACAGCTTCAACATGGGAAGAAAAGTCAGGGTTGGTATCCCTCTCTCTGGCAAAGGCCAGTTTCAACCTGGCATTTTTGACTACAAGGTCAACGTCGGCACCGGCACGGTAAAAGTTGTTCAGCTGGGTAGAGAAAAGATCTATGGAATTGCGGCCGGTATAGCCATAAGCCCCAAGAACAAGGTAGATGTAGTCGAAAATACTCTCCTTATCCAGGTCAATATCAGGTTCATTTGACCTGAAATCTGATCCGCCGATCTTGACGGAAACGTGACCGTAGCCTTCGTTGTTCTTCTGGCCATTACGATCCACCAGACCCGCAGCGACAAAGATTCTGTTCAGCAGGATGGCATTGGCTTCCAGAGCATCTTCAGTAGAGTCGGCACTGAATTGCGACTTTCCTACTTTGAAGCTTGTTGTGGCAAAATCGGAAATTCCGGTTTTATTGGTCTTCTTCCAGAGGGACAGAGTGGGGCGGAACCGACCGGCCTTAAGGTTGACAGGAGTTCCTAAAGCCTTTCGCCAGACAAGGTAAAACTCATCCAGATCATTGGCATATGGCGGATTGGAATTAGTCGGGGTATTGCTTACCGACGGATTATATTCCCCCTCCGCATAAAGATTGTATTTGAGGAAAAAACCAATCTTGTCCCGGAAAACACCGCCTGCAAGGAGGGATATGGCACGGGTAGACAGATCAACCTTATGGGTTTCAACATCATTGTTATAAGCGGCATTCAGAGCCGCCGAAACAGACAGTGGCACCGTTTGCGGCAATCCGGCAAGCCAGAGAGGCTCACTCTTTTTGGGCGCCCCTGCAGGAGGTTCCGCCTCTTTCGGTGAGGTAGTTACCGAAGCAAATTCCTTGAGCTGCTTAAGGATATCCGGATCACCCTCCCCCTTGACTGCGGCCTTATTTTCAGCAGCCGCGGAATCCTTGCCCTTCTTGTTCCAGACAAAGCCGTTTTTGAGAAAGGCATCGCCATACTCGTTCAGCTCCGGGTAGATCGTATGACAGGTAGCACACTCGGTATTGTGTTCACGGCTGAAAGCAGGGATAGCGAATGCTGAGTTGCAGCTGAGCACCACCGCCATTACAGACAATATAAGATATAGAGCATTCCTGATTATGTTAGGCATGAATATCCTCCTGGATCAAAGCGGAAAACTTTCAATTATTCCCTTCCGGCCTGACCAGACTATTGGGTACCCCGAAAAGATAATTTAATGCACTTGTCACCTCTGCAGGAGCAAGTGATGAATATACGCCGGAGGATGACAGCGTAGCGCCGAAATACGCACTTGAGCCGGCATCAACAATGGCCCTGTCGCCGGTACCGTTCATCTGACAGTCATCAATCCAATCGAGTGAATCATAAATAAGCCGTTTAACGTATAAATCATTATGAACATAACCGGCAGGCTCGTTCTTCAAAAAATCATAATTGAAGGAGACTCCCATATTCCTGGAGCCGAAGTAGACATCATTACCGGCTGTAGGGGTACAACCTCCTGCATAAGCCGGAGCACCGGTCCACGTATAGGTTGAAGCCTTGAGCCAATCCGAGGAACTGGTCAAGCCTTTCTTGTTCAGCCATACATACAGAGCTCGCATGGCGGCGTGATAGCCGCTCTTTTCAGTATTAAGCGCAGTTACTGTACCGTTGAACCTGCCTGACGCGACCTGACCGGCGGCATGACATTTCATGCAGATGGACGTATCTATGGAAGCCACTTTGTAAGCACGCCCGGAAGCAAGGACAGGTGCAGTGTTGGGAGCAACTGCCAAAGAAGTCGAACTCAAGGTAACTGGAACGTATTCGTGGGATTTTGCCGTAGACATATGACAGCTGACACAGGGGCCGCGAGAGCCGGTACCCGGATAACCGGCGCCAATCTGCTCATGAAGATGGCTCAAACCGGCACTCCCCTGATAACGGTATGATGAATAGAATTCAAAACCGGCGCCGCCAAACATCATCGCACCACCGGCAAAGTCGTGCATGCCGATCCGGTTGTTGTTTCTGAAGCTAAACAGGTTACCGCTGACATCAGCAACAGATCCAGCCTGCTTGATCAGCTTGCCGCTTCCCCTGCCACTGTGACAGAGCAGGCAGCGATCGGAGATACCGATAGGGGGATAATCTACAAAGGTGCTGATACGCGCCCTGGCAAGAGTTGCCAGCCCGGCTGCGGCAGTTGTCGCCGAGTAGTTGTAATAGACTCTCAAACCGCCGGTCTTGCCCAGGGCGGGGATATCCCGCAGATTGAAGCCATAGGCTTTACCATTGCCGTTGTCGTGACAGACATTGCAGTAAATATTCTGACGAGTGGTGGAAATCGGGGTCACCCCATCACTGCTTAACCCCCAGGGGGAGACGTTTTTCATGCCGGAAGCAACCAGGTTGATAAATCCGGAGGCGGTATGGCAACGCACACAGACATCACCGAAACTGCTGTCCCAGTCAACATATGAGCCGCGGGTCTTGAAATCAGTGCCCCTGCTCGCAAACGGACCGGAGTTAGTACTGCCGTGCCCGGATTCTGCCCAGTCCTCATGCTGGGGTAGTATCCTGTTATCATGGGGATTGTGACACCAGATGCATTTGCTTTCGTACTGGGTGCCGCGCATTGTAAGGTAGCCGACAGCAGAATAGTAAGTAAAACCGGAATTCAGTCGATAGCGAGGACTCATTTCCGGAATATGCCTATAATCCAGCCCCTTCATGAGACTACTGCCATTGACATGGCAGTTCATACAACTGCTAGACGGATCGTTTGCTGCAGAAACCGGGTAAGCCGGCGTACCGCCGCCGTGGCAGCTGCCGCATGAATTCTGATGGGTATGGGAATGGCAGGTCGTGCAACCTGCCTGATTCATGACATAGTGAGGTGAAGCCCGCCACTCGTCGGCAATGGACCGGCCAGTCACCTTTGAAGGAATTGACCCGTGACACGCAACAGTAACGCATCCAGCTGATGAAGAGACGGCATTGCCCGGGCCGACTCCTGTAACATCACCACCACAAGCGGTGAGATACAGACAGGATACTGCAAAGAGTAATACCCAAACAGTTCGGTTCCTCATCAGATCCTCCCTCACAAGACCATTACCGTTGACTCTGCTGAATCTGAAGGTACAATGAATGCTCTTTATAAATGATTTTTGTATTTTAATCAATAGCTGACAATCGACTAATTATTCGGAGTTAATATCATGTGCAAAAAGCTTTATATCGCAGCAACCGGACAGAACTGCGGCAAGACGACAATGAGCATATCAATGATGCACCTTGCCAGGAAAAAATATGACAGAGTTGGCTTCATCAAGCCGATTGGCCCCAAGATAGAGATGTTCGGCAACCTGATGGTGGATATGGATGCTGCACTGATGGCAAAAACATACGGCCTTGAGGAAGACATTTCCCTGATGTCGCCGGTTGCACTTCACAAAAACTTCACCAGAGAATTTCTGGCCGGCAGGATCAATCCGGAAGAACTGGAGAAGAGTGTCGTCGACGCAGTCAAGGAGTTGGAAAAGAAGTATGATTTTCTGATTATAGAGGGGGCGGGACATGCGGGTGTCGGCTCCATCATCGGCCTCAACAATGCCAGGGTAGCCCACCTGCTTGACGCTCCGGTAATTATAGTTACCGGTAGCGGCATCGGCAGTGTTGTTGACTCGCTCCGTCTCAACATGGCGCTCTTTGAAAAGGAAAAGGCCGATGTGCGCCTGGCAATTATCAACAAGGTTCGCTACGACAAGCGCCAGCAGATAATCAATCTTGTTGAACAGGCCTTTGACAGGAGTCCACTGCGGATCACCGGCGGCTTCAACTATTCGCCGATCCTGGCAAATCCGACCCTGGGACACATCTCGAGGATGTTCAAACTGCCGCTACGCGCCAATGACAGGGAGCGGAGCCGAATCATACACAACATTCAGCTTGGCGCCGCGTCTTCGCAGAAAGTAGTCGACTCGCTGCTGGAAGATACTCTGCTGATCGTCACCGGCTCACGTGATGAACTTCTGGTAACACTTTCTTCTCTCTACCATATCCAGGAATATCAGGAAAAAATAGCCGGTCTGATCATTACCGGGCATGCCGTAGTTTCTGACATCAGCCAGAAAATCGTCGAAGACAGCGGCATCCCGTACATCCGGGTTCATGAAACCACCGCCGATGTCTACACTGCCTTGAGTGAAGATGTTGCCAAGATCACTTTTGAGGATCTGGAGAAACTGAACTGGATCAAGAGTCACGCCGAAAACGAGGTGGATTTTGAGTCAATAGATGCCATGCTGGAGCAGAACTGCTGATATTATCTACCGCCTCCAAAGTTCGGGCTGAACATATCCTTTACCTTGTCCCCCTTGCCATCACGCACCGGCCAGACATAATTCGGCACCTGCCCGGGGAACTGCTTTTCAATGCCGCCGTTGAACATACTGACCCCCGAAGCCCAGGGGAAAGTGTCTATGGCCCAGTAATACGCTTCCATGACGTTAGAGAACCCATTAGATTTCAGCCCTTCGAAAGGCTTGTCGCCCCCCTTGCGCGCGATGTCCTGCAGTTCGGCCAGGGTCGGCAACCGCCAGCCCTTCAACCCACCGTAAGTGAGCCCCCCTACCCATTTAGCAGCATCGGCTCGATCAAGTTTTTTTCTGGCGATGTTGGCATCCTGGGTCCACATCAACCCGGTCTCCGGGTCCGTATATATTTTTTCAGCAACCGTAGTCGGCTTGGGGCGGTCGCGGAACTGTTCGACAGCCGTTTTCACATCCAGAACCGGCAAAACATAAAAGAAATATCTCTCAGGATTAATATCTGCGACATCGCCATTGCCAAGGTCGACATAATAAGCAGCCATATTTCTCTGCACAAAATCTGATGTCCAATACTCGGCAGACTGAACATTATGGAAACCGTTGGCATTTAGCCATTCTGCAGGCCGCTTGGCACCGCCTTTAACCAGAGCCAGCAGTTCGTTTCTTGTTGGAAAGCGCCACCCCTCGTAACCTGAAATTTTAGCAGACTTCATCCAGTTGAGAGACTGCCGCCAGTCCATTTTCCGGTCAGCCAGATTGCCATTTCGAACCCACATAAGACCGGTTTTCTGGTCAGTATACACCTCCCGGTCAGTCTCTCCGGCAATCTTCCTGATAATTTCACTGACTGGAACATCAGCATCGGCAGCGGCAACAGCCTTTTTGGCATCCAGCACCGGCCAGACGTGAAAACCGACAAAACTTTGTTTGAACTCCCCTTCCTCGCCGTTTGAGAGGTCTACATAAATCGCAAATTGGCCATTCCTCCAGTTGACATCAGATGTCCAGTACTCTGCAGACTGAACATTCTTGAAACCATTAGCATTCAGCCAGGCAAAAGGCCTCTTCTCGCCCTGTTTGGCAAGAGACATCAATTCATCACGGGTAGGCAACCGCCACCCTTTGTAACCGGCAAAATTCTGCTTTTTCACCCAATCGTTGGCCGTCGCCCAGTCCATCTTGTAACCGGCAACATGACCGTCACGGAGCCAGACCAAACCGGTTTTAGGATCGGTATAGACCCCCTTCTGCATCTCCTTTTGCAACTCTTTCAGCTTCGCCTGCTCAAATTCCAGCTCCTTCTTGGCCTTCTCTGCCCTCAGCCGCTCTTTCTCGACCCTCTCAGCCTCAACCCGCTCTGCTTCGCTGCGCTCCCGCTTAAGCCGCTCGTTCTCAGCCTGTTCACGTTCTTTTTCACGCTTGATAACAGCCGCAAGAGCCGCAGCATTCTCACCCTCCTGCGCCTTGAGCGCCTTGGCAGCCCGCTCTTCAATCTGCCTGGCGCGCTCTTCCGCCTGGGCCAAGACAGCAGCCCTTTCAAGTTCTTGCGCCTTTAATGCCTTGGCAGCCTTTTCTTCAACCCGTTTTGCCCGCTCTTCCGCTTGAAGGAATTTTGCCTCAAGTTCGCGAACCCGGCGTTCCTGTTCCTGACGCTCCTTTGCCAGTCGCTCCTGCTCCTGACGCTCTTTTGCCAAGCGCTCCTTGTC
>VEOV01000243.1 GCA_012026855.1 Geobacter sp. | reverse complement strand
CCTGGAGAACCGGCGCGGCAAGCTGCTGCAGATCGTCCTGGCGGGGCAGCCTGAACTGCGGGAACTGCTGGCCAGGGACGATCTGCGCCAGCTGCGGCAGCGGATCACAGTGCACTATCACCTCGGCAAAATGGACCGGAGTGATGTGCACGACTATATCCGCCACCGGATCCGCATCGCTGCCGAAGGGCGGGAACCGGTGACCTTTGCCAAGGCAGCTGTCAAGCGGATTGCAGCCTGGTCACAGGGGCTGCCCCGCCTGATCAACAGCGTCTGCGACCGGGCGCTTCTCCTGGCGTACACCAGGGACAGCCGGGAAATTTCTGCCAAAATGGTGGCGCTGGCACTGGCAGATTTGACAAAACTTGAACCAGGGAAAAACCGGAGATTATATGGGCTGCTCGCCCTGCTCGCCATCGTGGCTGCTGCAGCAGCATTGTACCGGCCAGCAAGCAGGCAGCCTGACTTACCGGTGCCCCAGCCGGAAATACACCGCCCGGCGCCACCTGTCGGCGGAGTGGCAAAGCTGCAGGAGATGCTGGCAGCAACCGGCTACTACAAAGGAACTCTGACCGGGAAATTCGATGAAAATACTGCGGCAGCGGTAAGAAGTTTTCAACTGGCAGAGGGGATAGCAGTCGACGGCCGGCCGGGGGGGCAGACCCTGATGCGGCTCTACCGGAAAACCGGCGGCATTTTTTCCCCCTACTCGGCCGACACACCGCTGAGTGAGGTGAAGCGATGAGCCTGATACTGGATGCCCTCCGCAAGATGGAACAGGAGCGGAAAGCCCGCAAACAGGCTTCTACTGGCATGAGACAGGAGGTACTCAACTACAGGGGGAGCGAGCGCAAGCCGGAAAGACCGTTGTTCATACCAATAATCATCGCTACCTTGCTGACAACGGCGGCAATCGGTGCGTTCCTGTATTTTGGCGGCAGCAGCGCCTCTGCGCCTCCGGTGGCATCACCCCAGGCCAGCCTGCCGGCCCAGCCTGGTGCACAGCCGGCCCCGCTGCGGGTGCCCATCAGTGCGCCAGTGCCGGCGCCGGAGCAGCCGAAACCGGCTGTTGCCATGCCGCCGGAAAAGCCCCGCCCAAAGGCGCAACAGGTGATGAAACAGGGGGAGCCGGTTCAGGCAGGCGGTGACAGCTCCCTGGTAGTTTCAGGCATTGCCTGGCAGGATGAGCGTGGACTGCGCCGGGCTGTGATCAACGGGCAACTGGTGGGAGAAGGGGCGGAGATTCAAGGAGCAAGGGTTGTGGAGATCCGCGAGAACCGGGTGAAATTCAACCGCAGCGGCACTGTTTTCGAAATTAATTACCCTTAGACTTTATGCCGGGACATCAGCCCCTGACAACGTAGACAGAGCACTTGGCATTCCTGACCAGCTTGTCCGAAACACTGCCGAGCAGTTTGCGCTTCAGAAAGCCCTTGCCAGTACTGCCGATGACAATTACGTCGATCTCTTCACGCTCGGCAAAACCGAGCAGTTCGTCCACCGGATCGCCGTGAGCCACCTTGATCTCCAGCGGAACATCAGCCTCCTGAGCACTCTTTTCAATCACATAAAAGATCTTCTCACGGATTTCCCCCCACTCCGGGGTCTCGGTGACCGGTTTTGGCGGCACAAAGTCCGTAAAAGTCGTTCTGGGTGCATTGGGCAGCACCAGCATGGCGTATACCTTGCTCCTGAACTGGGCAGCGTTGCCGGCTGCCAGCCTGACAGCCTCTTCTGCCGCCTTGTCAGACATCGGCGAGCCATCAATCGCCACAAGAATTTTCTTTCTCAGTGATAACATAGGGCGCCTCAGGGATTCATTTATGATACGGGATATAAAAATATCCTTATTTTTATCAGTTGACAATCATAAAACGTTATTTTATATTTTAAGCATGGATATAATCCTGTTTTTAATGATATTTATCAGTGGCAACTTTTGTATTTCACTGCATAAAACTTGTTCGATAAAACATTAGTTACATTTTTTACCTGATTTTCACCCAAACTGCTATAGAGAGGCCGATTAATTGCCGCAGGCCATAAAACCGCTTGACTAATATCAGAAAATTGCGATATCAATAGAGTTTGAATAACTATAGAGGAACCGAAAATGGCCAAAAAAGACAAATCAGAGTATATCATCCAGGCTGTCGATCACGCTCTCGACCTGCTTGAGCAATTTCAGGGAGACGTTGACGAACTTGGCGTTACCGAACTGAGCAAAAGACTTAAACTTCACAAGAACAATGTTTTCCGTCTCCTTGCCACCCTTGAATCGAGGAACTACATCGAGCAGAACAGGGTAACCGAGAACTACCGTCTCGGCCTCAAAACACTCGAACTCGGCCAGACCTTCATCAAGCAGATGGGACTGCTGCGCCAGTCGAGGCCGGTACTTGAAGCGCTTGTCAAAGAGTGCAACGAGACTACCTATGTTGCCATCCTGAAGGACTCCTACATCGTCTACCTCGATGTTGTGGAAACCGACATGACCGTGCGGGTCGTACCCCGGGTCGGCTCACGACTGCCGGCATACTGCACCGCAGCCGGCAAAGTCCAGCTGGCCTACATGACCGATGAAGAGCTGGACCACTACCTGCCAAACAAGGAACTGAAAGGCTATACCGCCAACACCATTACCGACCGCGACGCCTTCAAGGAGCATCTGCGCAAGGTCGCCGAGCAGGGCTACGCCCTCGACAATGAAGAGATGGATATCGGCGTCTGCTGCGTCGGCGCCCCGATTCGTGACTATACCCGCCGGATCATCGGCGCAGTCAGCATTTCAGGCCCCTCCATGAGATTTTCTCCGGAGCGGATTGAAAAAGAGCTGATTCCGCTGGTCAAGCGGGCCGGTGAGGATATTTCAACAAAACTCGGTTTCCAGTAAACCGATCAGCCATACCAGACAAAGAAGCCGGAGACCTTAACAATCTCCGGCTTCTTTTTTGCCTACCATGCCGAATTCCCTGCTGCAGATCACTTCTACCTGTTTTACCAGCTCTGCCATGGTGCCGGAATTGTCGATAACCACCCGGCCGTATTTTCTCATCTCATCCATGGGCATCTGGGAGGCGATCCGCTTCTCGGCTCCGTCCCTGTCAAGCTGGTCCCGCGCCATCAGCCGGCTTATCTGGGTTTCCCGGTCGACATAAACCACCCAGATCTCGTCAACCCGGTCGACCGCACCAGCCTCGATCAGCAGCGGCGCCATATAGAAAACAACCTGCTCCCCGCGCTCACGCAGCTCTGCCAGGCGTTCCTCGGCAAGTAGTTTGATGGCCGGGTGCAGAATTGCCTCCAGCTTTTTCCTGGCGTCAGTTTCTGCAAAGACAATCTCTGCCAGTGCTGCCCTGTCCAATGCTCCGGACGAATCCAGGACACCGTTGCCAAAACAGTCCGCAACCCTGGCAAGTGCCGCACTCCCCGGCATGACCACATCCCTTGCCAACTGGTCGGCATCAATCACCGGTATCCCGAGGGTAGACACCAGGGCTGCAACACTGCTCTTGCCCGAGGCAATCCCTCCTGTCAGCCCGATAACCCGCATGTCAGACAAGCAGCCTGCCGTTATCAATAATCAGCAGCTTGGCCCCCTCTCTGGTGACCACCGACAGCGTCGGTAGATAAAGCACATAGTCCTCATGGAAGGGGGTACTGACAACCCCGCCAAAGCCGCTGTTGTCTCCAAGGGCAATATGGACGGTGCCCAGGATTTTTTCCGCCTCAAGCACATTGTCAGGCCTGGTAGCCCGGTCATTGGTGCCGATGCCGAGTTCGGCAATATTGCGGTTTTTGCCACTCTGGGCAAACTTGCCTTCCAGCCAGAGGCGATGGGGATCATCACCCTCAATGGCAACCACTTCACCAGAAGCAATCTTCAGGGAGAGGGGAGGACTCAGCTTTCTGGTCGGCGCATACTCAATCACCATAACCCCTTCGGCAGTCCCTTCAAGGGGAGCCAGGTAGACCTCACCGGCAGGAAGATTGCCGAAACTGCCGGGTGCCGCCAGCAAGCCGTCGTCACCCTCAGCCCGCCGCCCGGCGATACTGAAAGTCAGGCTGGTTCCGGCCGGGGTAGACAGAATTACCGACACCCCCTGATTGACCGCATCCGCCAGACGGGCGGTGCGTGCAGCAAGCTGCTGCCAGTCAACCGCCATGGAGGTGAAAAACATCTCCGGATCAAATTGGGGCAGGCTGGCAAAACGGGCTCCGGCCACATTGGTCAGCCAGCGGAAGCGGGTGTGGCTGGTCGAGT
>VEOV01000244.1 GCA_012026855.1 Geobacter sp. | reverse complement strand
CGGCGGCACCATGGCCGCGGTGGTGGACATGGTGCAGCAGCTGGGTGGCAACATCTACGAGTGCTGTTTCATGGCGGAACTGGAGTTCCTCAATGGCCGGAAAAAGCTGCCGGAGGGGAAGGTTTTTTCACTGCTTAAGTTCTGAAAGCCTTGCATTGTGTCACCCGCTATTGTATAAAAGCCACTCTTGTCCCCGTAGCTCAGCAGGATAGAGCACTTCCCTCCTAAGGAAGGGGTCGGACGTTCGAATCGTCTCGGGGACGCCAATAAATATAAGCACTTACAGTTAATGCTGTAGGTGCTTTCTTATTTTCGGCCGCTGCCACGCATTCTGTAAACAGCAGATAGCTGATAACCGGCTGATAATTGGTTGAATCTGTCAATGAAGTCTGCTATTTATTATGATCTTTATTAATCCGCTATTTATCGGCTAAAGCCGTTTTAAAAAGGAGCAGTACATGCTGAAGATTTTTGATTACCTGTTCGGGATGTTTTCCAATGACCTTGCCATAGACCTGGGGACGGCCAATACCCTGGTCTACCTGAAAGGGAAGGGGATTGTGATCCGCGAGCCGTCCGTAGTTGCTGTGCAGAAGCTGAATAACGGCCAGCAGAAGGTTCTTGCCGTAGGCATGGAGGCCAAGAAGATGCTCGGCCGTACCCCGGGTAACATTACCGCTATCCGGCCGATGAAGGACGGGGTGATTGCCGATTTTGACATCACCGAGGAGATGCTCCGTTACTTTATCCATAAGGTGCATAACAGGAAGACCCTGGTGCGGCCGCGGATTGTCATCTGTGTGCCGTCCGGCATTACCCAGGTGGAAAAGCGGGCCGTGAAGGAGTCGGCCGAGTCGGCCGGCGCCCGTGAAGTTTACCTGATCGAAGAGCCGATGGCTGCGGCTATCGGTGCCGGCCTCCCGATAACCGAGGCTTCCGGCAACATGATCGTCGATATCGGCGGCGGCACCACCGAGGTGGCGGTCATCTCCCTGGCCGGCATTGTCTATACAAAATCGGTGCGGGTCGGCGGCGACAAGATGGACGAGGCGATTGTCCAGTACATCAAGCGCAAGTACAACCTGCTCATCGGCGACCAGAAGGCCGAGTTGATCAAGATCGAGCTGGGTGAGGCCTACCCGGGCGGTACGGTGCGCATCATGGAGGTCAAGGGGCGTGACCTTGTTTCCGGTATTCCCAAGACCCATGAAATAAATTCCGATGAGATCAGGGATGCTCTCTCCGAGCCGGTCAATGCCATTGTTGATGCTGTCAAGATCTGTCTTGAGCGGACTCCGCCCGAACTGGCCGCTGACATCGTCGACAAGGGGATTTTCCTTGCCGGTGGCGGGGCGCTGCTGCGTAATCTAGATGTGTTGATCCGCGAGGAGACCGGGTTGCCGGTCTTTATTGCCGAAGACCCGCTTTCCTGCGTCGTGCTCGGCTCCGGCAAGTCTCTGGATGAACTCAATCTGCTGAGGAGCGTAGCAGTAAGCTCTTGATCGCCGTTACATTCAACCTTGAGAGCTGGGGGGCAACCTTTGGCTCTTTTTTTATATGCCCGAATTTCTAGTAGACATAATCATTCCAATCTGGAACCGCCCGGTTGAGACGCGCTCGGCATTGGCGTCTTTCGTTGCCTCATCCCCCTTTGCCCGTCTGGTGATGGTGAATAACGGCAGCGAAAGGGAGACGGAGCGGATTCTGGACGAGTTTGCCGAGGCCCTTGATGAAGGCGCTATTCTGCTGGCCACGGCGCGGAACCTGGGGAGAGGTGCGGCGATAAACCTTGGTATCTCCCAGGTCAAGGCCCCCTATGTGTTTCTTGCCGACAGCTCCAACAGGCTGCAGGAGGGGTGGTTTGATCCCTTGCTGGCTTATCTGCAGCATAATCCCCAGGTCGGCGCTCTGACCCTGCATGATTCTGTCGCCGTGCCGATTGAAGCCGATCATGGTTCATTTGATGGTATGCTTGTCAAGAGTGAACTGTTCAAGCTGGCCGGATCGTTTGACGAGTCTCTGGATAATGGCGTGTGGGCGCTGCGGGATTTTGCCAGGCGGTTGATAAAGTGCGGTTTCCTGACTGCTGCTGCCCCGGCAACCGGCCTCAAGCGGGAAATCCTGCCGGAATTCGGTTCAACGGCAAAGCGGCATGAGCGGCAGCAGGCGGCAGCTGCCAGGTATGCTGAACGATGGGATGCCAGCAGGTCCTATCTTATTCCTTGTCATGATTCTCACCCCGGCGAGAATCTCGACGCTTTCAGGCTTGCCCTGCTGACATCGGCACGGAGCGGCAATCTGCTTACCGTATCGGCCGGCGGCAAGGTCGCCAGAATTCTCAAGAAAGAGGGCTTTGCCGCACTCCATGAAAATATCAGTTTTGTGCCGTTGCCTTTGCTGTTCAAGGAAGCTGCTTTCCGAAAGACCGCTGCCAAGCTGCTTGAGTGTGACCCTGCAACCGTTCTTGTGGCTGAGGAGCCGCCCTTTGCTCTTGCCATGCCGTTGCTCGGCTACAGTGAATTTATCGCTAAAATCTGGAAAACAAGATAGTTAACAGTCAGGAGTTCAAGTGATGCAAGAGTTGATAAAAGGTCAGTTTGCCGATCATATTACAGCCATGCAGGCGGTTGCGGAATTGCTTTCCCCGATCGTGGCCGATACTGTTGAGACGATTTGCACGGCCATGACTGCCGGCAGGAAGATCCTGGTCATGGGGAATGGCGGTTCGGCTGCCGATGCCCAGCATTTCGCCGCCGAGTTCATTGGCCGGTTCAAGCTGGAACGGCCGTCACTGCCGGCCATTGCCCTGACCACTGATAGCTCGATCCTCACAGCCATAGGCAACGATTACGGTTACGATGCCGTGTTTTCCCGCCAAGTCGAGGGGCTTGCCGCAGCAGGTGACATTGTTATCGGCATTTCGACCAGCGGTAATTCCCCCAACGTCCTGGCAGCACTGAAACTTGCCAGGGAAAAGGGGTGTATTACCGTATCACTTTTAGGCCGTGACGGGGGGAGCATCAAGGCTGTTTCCGATATACCGATCATTGTTCCCAGCAACGACACACCCCGGATTCAGGAGGCGCATATCCTGATAATTCATATTATCTGCGATCTGGTCGAGAGAAGGCTGTTTACCCATTGATGAGCTGCCCGGCCTCTCTGCATAAAGCCGTATTTCTGGATCGTGACGGGACGATCAATGAAGAGTGCGACTATCTCTTCCGCAGCGAAGATTGCCGCTTTATCCCGGGAGTGGCTGAAGCGATCGGCAAGCTCAACGCTGCCGGTTTTCTGGTGATTGTGGTTACCAACCAATCGGGGGTTG
>VEOV01000144.1 GCA_012026855.1 Geobacter sp. | reverse complement strand
GCTGACTACCCTGTTCTGGGGGGGAAGCTTCCTCTTCAGCAAGCTTGGCCTTGCCGAAGTTCCGCCGCCGCTGTTCGTCTTTTCCCGTTTCCTGCTGGCCACACTCATCATGCTGGTTGTCTGCCACCGCAGATTGGCACTCTTGAACCGCGGCACCCTGCAGCGGGGCGCCATTGTCGGTCTGGCGCTCGGTATTACCAACCTGAGCTTTGTCTTTGGCGTCCAGGGAACCAGTATTTCCAGGGCAGGTGTGCTCAATAATCTTTTCGTGCTCTTTATCCCGCTGATTGCCAGGATTCTCTGGCGTGATCGCGTTGGCCGCCTCAATATGGCCGGCATCTCCCTGGCTGTCGCCGGCATCTGGCTCCTGGCAGGCGGCAGCGTCGCCGGCTTCAACCGTGGCGACCTGATCTCCACTATCTGCGCATTTTTCATCGCCTGTCATATCATCACTGTCTCCAAGGTGCTAAGGGATGACGATATCTATCTGGTCTCGCTGGTGCAATTTGCCACCGTTGCCATCCTGGCCGGTTTTGCCAGCCTTTCCTCTTCCCTGCCGCCGGCTCCGGTGTCAACAACTGCCATACTGACGGTCCTCTACTGCGCCGTCTTCCCCACGGTAATCTGCTTTACCATGCAAAACAGATTTCAGCGCTACGTCACGGCCACCAGAGCCGGCCTGATCTATACCCTCGATCCTGTCTGGAGCCTGCTGGCCGGTTATTTTGTTCTGGGAGAGCGGCTTAACACTCGTGAATGGCTCGGTTGCTGCATGATTTTTTCGGCCGCGCTGCTGCCGCTGGCAGTTCGCTATTTTTATGAACGCCGCCTGATCGGGCGCTACAAAAGCTAGGAGTTCAGATTATTAATCTTCACTATTGACCCTGTAAAAACAGATGTATAATGTAAGCATATTCTCATGTCCATAATCTGTATCGGCAGTTAACTGCTAACCACGAAAGAGAGCACGACATGAAGACAAGCAAGCCACCGGAAGAGTCCAAGGCGGACAGTGACCAGCGCATCCAGCAAATTGAACTGGCCCTTAAAGAGAGCGAAAATCAGTTTCGCTCCTTTGTAGAAAACTCCTTTGATGTAATCTTCATCCTCGATGCAAATGGCGTCTTCCGTTTCGTTTCCCCTTCCTGGGAGCAGCACTTCGGCTATCCTGCCAGCAACGTTATCGGCAAGTCATTTGTCCCCTTTGCCCACCCTGATGACGTACTACCCTGCTTCAACTATCTGACAGAAGTCATGACCACCGGGCAGCCTGGCACCAGCCCCATATTCAGGGTCAGGTGTGAAGATGGCACCTGGAAACTGTTTGTCGCCAACGGTTCCCGTTTCATTGATTCCCATGGAGAAACTCTTTTTCACGGTATCGGCCGGGATATCACCATCCAGGAGCAGATACTAGATCAGCTCAAGTCAAGTGAAGAGCGCTACCGGGCCATTGTCAACACCCAAAGCGAATTTCTGAACCGGTTTATCCCCGGAGGGATACTGACTTTTGTCAATGATGCCTTTTGCCGCAGCCTCGGTCTGTCGCGGGAGGAGCTGCTGGGCAAGTCGTTCCTCCCCTTTGTGCAGGAGGATGATCGCACCGTCCTCATCAAGTCTTTGGCAGAACTCACGCCCGATAGCCCCACCCTGGAGACCGTCGACCGGCTTGTTTATCCTGACGGCAGTCTCCACTGGCAAAACTGGACCTCGACAGCCATCTTCGACACTGACGGTCATATCATCGAATACCAGGCTGTCGGGCGGGACGTCACCGAGCAGAAAAAGAACCTCGACGCCCTTGATTATGCCAATGAATGTTTCCGGCAGGCGTTGACCGGCGCGGAACATATTCTCTACCGGCTCATCATGAAGACCGGCAGTTATG
>VEOV01000263.1 GCA_012026855.1 Geobacter sp. | reverse complement strand
GGACATCTCTACAGTTGCGTAGGCGGTGATCATGATCACCGGGATCTGAGCCTGAACAGCCTTGATCCGCTGAAGCACCTCCAGTCCGTCCATGCCGGGCATCTTGATATCGGTGATCACCAGATCCCATTCGCCGGGGACAAACTCTTCAACCGCCTGAAACGAGCGGGTATAGGCCTTGACCTTATAGCCGCCGTCCAGCAGCACTGCCTCCATCATCCGGCAGAGCCCTTCTTCATTATCAATCAGCAGAATCCGCTTACCGTCTAACATTGTGTACCCTCATAGCCCAAGCCTTTGCTCTCACACAAATCAAAGCTTACTTAAAACCAAAATCAACAGTGGAAGTCAAGCAACCTCTACGCCTTTAACCATCGTTCTTAAAACTCTTCAGGTTCGAATGGCAGCCAAACGGTAATATTGGTACCTTCACCAATCTGGCTCTCGACAGAAATTTTACCCTGATGCTGCTCGATGATCTGCTTGGTTATCGCCAGCCCCAAACCGGTACCTTTCTCCTTGGTAGTAAAAAATGGTTCAAAAATCTTGTCCAAATCCTCAGCAGGAATACCGCTGCCATTGTCTCTGAAGCTGATCACAGCCATTCCCTCTTTTCGGGCAGTCGTAACTGTAAGCACACCTCCCTGTCCCATGGCAGAACCGGCATTAAGGATGAGATTGATGGCAACCTGGCGCATCTGATCACCATCCAGCAGCAGTGTTGCCAGTGACCTGTCAAGCTCCATGACCACCTTGACACCATGCATATCAGTATGATTGGCAGCAAAATCCACAATCTGCTCAAGCAGCGCGTTTATATCTGTTGCCACACGTTTCGGTTTTGGTGTCCGGGCGTAATTCAACAGATCCTGAACAATTTTCTTGCACCGCTTGCTCTCCCGTTTGATCTCGTGAATATACTTGTATCCTGGATCATCCTCACTCATCTTCCCTTCCAGATAAGCAGCGTAACCAAGTATCACCCCGAGCGGGTTGTTGATCTCATGGGCAACGCCTGAAGAGAGTACCCCCAAAGAGGCCATCTTCCCTTGCTGGGCAAGGGTCGCCTCCATGGTGCGATTCCTCTGAATGATCTCAGTCATCCGGTTGAATGATGCACCAAGCTCCCCAAGTTCGTCTTCCGAGTTTATCTCCACTCTGACATCAAGCCGCCCTTTTTTTACCTGTCGGATCGTCTCCAGCATCCTGTTGATGGGATCGGTAAACGACCTCGCTGCAAGGATAACCAGAGCTGTGGCCCCACAGCCGACAACCAGGATAAGAATCACCATCCAGCCGGCTATTCGCCATCTGATTTTGTTCGCCTCACTGTAGAATTCATCTTCGTAGGACCCGACACCCACTATCCAGTTCCATGGTTCGAAATAAACATAGCGGACAATTTTCATACGGGGTTGCGGCTCCCCTTTGTTGCGCCATGAATACCTTATCCAGCCGTTCTTCTTCTCACACATCTCCTTGATGAACAGCCTTCCGTCTTCATCCTTGGCATCGAAAAAGTTTTTACCTTCCGCCGTGGGATGGAGTGTAAAAGTCCCCTTTGTGTCCATGCAGAAGATGTAACCGGTGGTACCGACCTTCTTCTGCTTAATCTTCTCCTTCAAGAGGGCAAAGGAGCTTTTTTCAAAGGACTCATTGTCATAGGTTTCATCCAGATAACCGCCGGCAGCAATAATCCAGTCCCACTCCCTGAAATAGCGGTAGGCAACGATCTTGTTGCGAGCTTTCTTGTCACCAAGAGCAGCATTTCGCCATGGGTATATGGTGTAGAGCATTTCACCTTCTCGGGAAGCCCTGGCCCTGCTGCAGATCTCCCTGATAAAGTATCTGCCCCGTTCATCCTTTTCATTGAAAACATTCTCGCCTTCACGGGCGACATGCACCTTCAGTGTGCCGTCACCGGTCATGGCATAGATGTACCCGGTTTCGCCGACGTTAACCTTCTTAAGGGCGGTTCTGGCCTCCCTGAGAGCGTTCTCTTTAGTGATTCTGCCACTGGCGGCCTGCCGGTACTGCGCCTCGACCATGTTGTAGGACAAACTTGCCAGAGCAGCCAGCTCCTGCCTGAAGATCCGCTCCTTGTCATCCTTGTAAACCTGGAACTGCTGGTGATGAGACTGCAACAGATCAATGGTAAAGCTCGCCATATGCTCCAGATCATCCTTGCTGGTCCTTGTTATTCCCAGATATGCATGGTGATTGGCAACATAACCGGTGACACCACCGACAATGATGATCGGCATAATCACCAGCGGCAGCACCATGACCAGCATCTTCCAGCGGAGCTTCAATTTTCTCAGGTTTAAATTAATGCCAGCAAACATTTATATCGCCTTGTTTCTGGTTATTTGTTTTCCACCAGCCTATTGGCAAACACTTTGCAACAACAAAGGACTGGAAAGCACTTTTTTCTTGAAAATAACCGTAAAGTAATTGAATATCAAACAATGAATTTTTGAAATCGTGTTTGATCATTGAATCGGCTGACTGAAACTGCGCAATGGAGAAGCAAAAGTGGAAAGTATCATTCTACCGCTAAATTCTACCGAGAACCGAACAACAAGCAATAGCGGTTTCACCTTCCTTGAGCTCATCATTGCCATGGCGATAGTAGCCATCCTGGCATCTCTTGCCATCAGCAGTTTTGCCACATTCAAGGAACTGGCGCGGGTCGCCCGCTGCTGCGAAGAGATCCGTTCTCTGGAGCGGGAGATCGCCGCTTACGCTACTGAAAAAGGTGAGCTCCCACTCAACTTGACTGCCATCAACAGACAGGATCTGAAAGACCCCTGGGGTAATACCTACCATTATTATCCTGCCGTTCTGCCGGCCGGCCCGGCCAATTTCGGTCCGAACAATCGTCTCGGCACAAGTGGCCCCATCAACACTGATTTTGACCTCTACAGCTTAGGCGCATCAGGCGCATTCGACCCATCAATTAATGTTAACGACAGTCAGGACGATATTATTCGGGCCAACGACGGCAGCTTCGTTGGCCAGCCAAAAGATCTTGCACTACCATAAATATCTGTAAAATCTATTCCATGGTGAAATCCTGATGACTTGCACTTGCCCAAAATGTAAAACAGATATTGAGTTTGACGTTGTTTCAATTCTGGCAGAAGGCCATCTGCAGAAATGTACTGCCTGTCAGGCCAATGTTGAAGTTCGTAAAGAGTCGTTTGCCAAACGTGCTCTTTACAAGAGCCCGGAAATATACTGCGCTGAATGCGGCAATAATCCCGGACCATCCATTTACTGTCAAAGCTGCCACGCAATCTATCCGGATATCCTGACTGTTGCCACCGCATCCTCAGCCAAAAGACAGCTTGACAAAATCTTTGCCTCCCTGAAGAAACTGAATTACAAATTCAAGCCTCAGTCATCTCATAAATCCTACACTCTTGATGACCTTGCTGCGGCTCCGGCAGCCGGGAAAAAAGCCAAAACCAGCATCAAACTGCCCGGCACAACCGCACAGCTGGCCATTACCCTAGTGCTGCTGCTCGGCGTTTTCATAGCTGGCGGTTATTTCTGGTATCAGGACAAAATAGCCACCGAATACTCCCGGAATTACGTTAAAGTACTTTATGGCGTGAAGGGGGCCAGAGACCTTAACATAACCCTCAGTACCAGCCTGGTGGCAAACTGGAAAAGTGGCGGCGTCTCAGCCCTTTCCGCCAATGAATTAAAGGTAGCAGCATCTTCCCACAAGGATGTGGCTGCAATGGTAGGCCGGCTTGGCAAAGTCCCTAAACAATTTACTGCCAGCAACGATGCCCTCAAAAAATTGCTGGATAGCTATGAGAAACTGTATACCACAACCACATCACATCCTATATCGGCTGACATCTATGCCGATAATGTGAAAAAAATGGATGGTGAATTTGTAAAGAGTGCCAGGGAACTCAAGGCAAGCATGCCAGAGAAGATTGCCGACCTCTTCAATGCAAGCAAAGCCAAGTATAAACCGTTACAGGATTTTTAAGGCAGCTTCCCCAGCGTGGAAAAAAAAGGGGGCACCAGATGAGGGG
>VEOV01000316.1 GCA_012026855.1 Geobacter sp. | reverse complement strand
CCTATGGGCTGCTGCGCAAGACCACCGGTGTTGACGCCATCACCGGCCTGGCAGTGGAGACCTTCATTCTCTTTCCGGTAGCATTTTCTTATCTGGTTTTTGTCAAGCTGAAGGGGACCGGCTGCTTCCTCTATACCGGCCTGCAGAATGATATCCTGCTGGTGAGCGCCGGACTGCTGACCTCCATTCCGCTACTGCTGTTCGCGGCGGCGGCCAGAAGACTGAGGATGGCGACCATCGGCTTTCTGCAGTACATAACTCCCACAATGCATTTCCTCATTGCCGTGGTGCTGTACCGCGAACCGTTCAAACTGTCGAGTCTGGTGAGTTTCGGTTTTATCTGGCTGGGTTTACTGCTCTATTCGCTGGATGCGCTGCAGGGGGTCAGACAGCGCCCTTCTTCTGCATGTACTGATTGAATTTCCGCACATGTTTCCTGGTCAGCCTTTGGGCAGCGTCACTGTCATGAGCGATGACGGCGGCAACCATCTCCTGCAGATCCCGGTAGTTCTCCACAAGAAACGGCTCTTCCTTGGCAAGATAGTTTTCGTAATAGGTGTGGATGTTGTCGTAGATCGTCCGCAACACGGAAATGTGAATCTGGTTTGCTGAGACCTCGGCAATGGCCAGGTGGATCTCCTCGTCCTTTCTGATGAAATCGTCCCAGCGGTCAGCCCCTTCGGCGAGGAAGGCGCCTGCTTCATCCAGGAGCAGCTGCAGCCTTTTGCAGTCATCACTGCTTGCTCTGGCTGCGGCCAGTGCGGCCACCAGCCCTTCAACTCCCTCACGGAATTCGGCCAGCTGCTCCAGGGAAACCTTCCGGTAGCGGATCAGCAGCGCCAGGCTCTCACTCATCTGGTCGGTGGAGATCCCTTTGACGATGGAGCCGCCGGCAACGCCGGTCTTGATCTCAATCATCCCCTTCTGCTGTAAAACCCGCAAAGCCTCCCGCAGAGTGCCGCGGCTGACACCGAACATCTCGATCAGCTTGCGTTCCGCCGGGAGCTGCTCCCCAACCTTGAGAGTTCCATCCAGAATGGCCTCCTGAATCTGCTCGACAACATCCTCATAGATGCGGTTCTGCTTGGCTGGCTTGAACAATGGGTATCTCCTGATAATGTTTAAGGAAAAAACGTATACATAACTAACACGCGGTTTTACTGATTGCAAGTAAACTGTTAATGGTAGAATGGTTTAACCATTGACAACAGCAGCCTGCGGTGCTAGATTCGGGAAAAATGAGCTTGAATATGTTTGGCGATATCGGCTTGGATAAAGGAGAACAGGGATGGAAAACGGCCTGAATAGCAGGATCATCAGCAGGGGGAAAGATTTTTTCGGCTCGATCAGCGGCGAGAAGCCTTCGCTGTTCAACAAGGGCGCCTGGATGGGGAAGGTAATGGACTGGAGCATGCAGAACGAACAGTTCAAGATCCAGATGTTCCGTTTTGTCGACGTGTTTCCCTCCCTTACCACTCCCAGACTTCTGACCGAGCATATCCGGGAATATTTCGGCGCTGAAAAGGATATGCCATCCTTCCTCTCCACCGGTGCCAAGGTGGCCGGGATGCTCGGCTCCTTTGGCGGGGCCATGCTCAATAAGGCGATTACCGGCAATATCCAGGAGATGGCCCGCCAGTTTATCGTCGGCGAGAACACCAAAGAAGCGGTGAAGAACCTGGAAAAGCTGCGCAAGGAGGGCTTTGCCGCGGTTGTCGATGTTCTTGGTGAAGCGACTCTTTCCGAGGCAGAGGCGGACGTCTACATGAACACCTATCTGGAGCTGCTCACCGCTCTGCAGCAGGAGCAGTCCGGCTGGCAGGGCTTGGGGGGTGGCGGTTCCCTCGACTGGGGCCATGCGCCGAAAGTCAACGTTGCCGTCAAGCCGACTGCGCTTTTCTGCCTGGCCAATCCCCAGGATTTCGAAGGGTCGGTGGTTGCCATCCTGAACCGGATGGAGCGGATCTTCGTCAAGACTATGGAACTGGGCGGTTTCCTCTGCATCGATATGGAGTCCTATCGCCACAAGGAGATCATTCTTGAGGTCTATCGCCGTCTCAAGCTTAAGTACCGCGACTATCCCCATCTCGGCATCGTCCTGCAGGCCTACCTGAAAGACACCGACCGGGATCTGGACGCACTGCTGGCCTGGGCAAAGCAGGAGCAGGTGCAGATTTCGATCCGGCTGGTCAAGGGGGCTTACTGGGATTACGAGACGGTCAAGGCGAAACAGAACGACTGGGAGATCCCGGTCTGGACCATCAAGGCTGAGTCGGACGCTGCCTTTGAAAGACAGGCGCGCCGGATTCTGGAGAACAGCGCCATCTGCCACTTTGCCTGTGCCTCCCACAACATCAGGACCATCTCGGCGGTGATGGAGATTGCCAGGGAGCTGAACGTGGCGGAGGAGCGCTACGAGTTCCAGGTGCTCTACGGCATGGCCGAACCGGTACGCAAGGGGATCCAGCGGGTCGCCGGCCGGGTCCGTCTCTACTGCCCTTACGGCGACATGGTGCCCGGCATGGGCTACCTGGTTCGCCGCCTGCTGGAAAATACCGCCAATGAGTCGTTCCTGCGCCAGAGCTTTGCCGGGGATGCTGTAGTAGAGAAGCTGCTGGAAGACCCGGCCGTGACGGCTGAGCGGGAGCGGAAGGAGCGGGACGCCAGACCGAAGAAGGTTCGGCCCGGGATCGGCAACCTACAACCCTTCACCAATATGACCATGGTGGACTTTACCAGAAAGGACCACCGTGAAATTTTCCCCAAAGAGATCGCCTCGGTGCGCTTCAGGCTGGGCAAGACCTATCCTCTGTACATCAACGGCAAAGAGGTGGTGACCAGCGACACCATCCCGACGGTCAACCCGGCCAAGCCGTCCGAGGTGCTGGGCAAAATCTGCCAGGCCGGCATTCCCGAGGTTGAAAAGGCTGTGGCCGCGGCCAAGGCGGCTTTTCCGGCCTGGCGCGACACCCCGCCGGAAGTCAGGGCAGGCTACCTGCTCAAAGCTGCCGAAGTGGCCCGGAGAAGAGTTTTCGAGCTGTCAGCCTGGCAGGTGCTGGAGATCGGCAAGCAGTGGGACCAGGCCTATGCCGACGTGGCCGAGGCCATCGACTTCCTCGAATACTATGCCCGGGAGATGATCCGCTACGGCAAACCCCAGCGGGTCGGCCATGCTCCGGGTGAGCTCAATCACTACTTCTATGAACCGAAAGGGCTGGCGGCCATCATCGCCCCCTGGAACTTCCCCTTGGCGATCAGCATGGGGATGGCCTCGGCAGCCATTGTCACCGGCAACCCGGTCATCTTCAAGCCGTCAGCCATTACCGGCATCATCGGCCATCACCTGGTGGAGATCTTCCGGGAGGCCGGACTGCCCGACGGCGTGTTCAACTTTACCCCTGGCCGGGGCTCGGTCATGGGGGACTATCTGGTCGATCATCCGGACATCTCCCTGATCGCCTTCACCGGTTCCATGGAAATCGGCCTGCGCATTGTGGAGCGAGCCGCCAAAGTGCATCCGGGCCAGCCCAATGTGAAGAAGATCATCGCCGAGATGGGGGGCAAGAATGCGGTCATCATCGATGACGATGCCGATCTGGACGAGGCAGTGCCCCACATCCTCTATTCGGCCTTCGGCTTCCAGGGGCAGAAGTGCTCCGCCTGCTCACGGGTCATCGTGCTCGATGACGTCTACGACCGCTTCATCGAGCGGCTCGTCTCCATGGCCAAGGCCACCAAAGTGGGCCCTTCGGAGGACCCGGCTCATTACATGGGGGCCGTGGCCGACGACAAGGCGATGAAGAGCATCCTGGAGTATATCGCCATCGGCGAACAGGAAGGGAAGGTGCTGTACAAGAGCGATATCCCGGAAGGTGACGGCTACTTTGTCCCCATGACTATCATCGGCGGCATCAGACCGGAACACCGGCTGGCCCAGGAAGAGATCTTCGGCCCGGTGCTGGCGGTGATGCGCGCCAAGGATTTCGACCAGGCCATCGAGTGGGCCAACTCGACGAAATTCGCCCTCACCGGCGGCATCTTCAGCCGCAGCCCGGAGCACCTGACCAAGGCGCGGCGCGAACTGCGGGTCGGCAACCTCTACATCAACCGGAACAACACCGGTGCCCTGGTGGAGCGGCAGCCGTTCGGCGGGGCAAGAATGTCCGGCGTCGGCACCAAGGCGGGCGGCCCAGACTACCTGCTGCACTTCATGGACCCACGGGTGGTCACGGAGAACACCATGCGCCGCGGCTTTGCCCCCATCGAAGAAGATGATGACTGGGTGAGCTGATTGACTTCACAACTGCTTAATAACAAGGGCCTCCGCATCATGCAGAGGCCCTTGTTGTTTTGATAGCCGGGCCAGGTTTTTAGGCCTTGACTTGAATGACGATGGCAGCTAATGATTTTTCACGACCTGGTTTTCTTTGTGAATGGAGGATAATTTATGCCTGATCTATGGAAAGTGGTGCTACGTTTTTTGGTAATAATTGCATTGATTTACAGCCTGACTGGCTGTAAGGAAGCTCCTATAAGGACAGATAGTGGCAGTTTTTACTTTATTGATAATGAAGATTCTAAGCAGAGACAACGAAATCCAAGTTTAATGATTCAGGATATGGAGCAAGATAGACGTGCAGAGACATTGAAGGATATAAAAAAACAGGACGATAGATTACAAGCTGACAGAGATAAAAAATTAAATGAACTGATAGATAAGCAGCTACACAGTCAAACTGAAAATAAATAGTAAAACTGCATAAAATTGAAGTTCTCACAAAACACAGGGTTGCTTCGTGGTACTAAGCTCACAGCTGTTAACATTTATAGGTGTTGTATGAAATGGCTTTATCTCATCATGACCTGTAGCGTCCTACTCTTGACAGATGCCTGCAGCAAGTCGCCGCAGCTGCCGCCGTTAAGCCCTTCTGCGACGATTCTTGCTTTCGGCGACAGTCTGACCGCCGGCTATGGCGCCAGCGAAGCGGAGAGCTATCCTGCGAACCTGGCGCAGCTGACTGCGCGACGGGTGGTCAATGCCGGCATTCCGGGCGAAGTCTCTGCTGACGGGCTGCTGCGGCTGCCGGAGCTGCTGGAGCGGGAAAAGCCGGCGCTGCTGGTCCTCTGCCATGGGGGGAACGACCTGCTGCGCCATCTTGACCAGCGGCAGCTGGCCGATAATCTGCGGGGGATGGTGAAGCTTGCCCGGGAGAAGGGAATTGCCGTGATTCTGGTGGCGGTGCCGGCGCCTGATCTCAGCCTGAAACCACCCCCTCTTTACGAAGAAATTGCCAAAGAGTTTGACCTGCCGCTGGAGAGCAAGACCCTGGCAACGATCATGGCGAAGGGCTCCCTCAAGTCAGACCATATCCACCCCAATGCCGCCGGCTACCGCAAGCTGGCCGAAGCTCTGTTCAGCCTGCTGAACAAGAGTGGGGCGCTGTGAGGTGGACTTATGGCCAATACTGGTGCTAAAATTAAAAGATGAATGAGTTGCCGTAATTTGCCGGTATGCTGGAGGAAAATGAAAATCTGGATTGATGCTGATGCCTGTCCGCGGGTGATCAAGGAGATTGCCTTCAGGGCATCGGAGCGGCTGCAGATTCCGGTCAGCCTGGTTGCCAACAAGAAGCTTGCCAAGCATGAAACCGGGCTGATCGAGTCTATTGTGGTCGCGGACGGTTTCGATGTGGCCGATGACTACATTGCCGAACATGCTGCCATGCAGGATCTGGTGATTACCGCCGATATCCCGCTGGCGGCCCGGATTGTTGCCAAGGGGGCCGTGGCCCTGGATCCCCGCGGTGAGCTCTACAGCGAGGAGAATGTCGGCGAGCGTCTGGCCATGCGCGACCTGATGATGGAGCTGCGTGCCGACGGCCTCGTTCAGGGGGGACCGGCACAGTTCAGCCTGACGGACCGGCAGCGGTTCGCCTCGTCACTGGACAGGCTGCTCACCAGGATGATTAAAGGGAAAAGACCGGTATAATATACACATTATCGGCAGTTGGCAGCTGCCGAATCTGAATAAAAGGAGCCAATTCATGTACCAGATAAATAATACCCAGAGCCGCACCGAGGTGGTTGTCAGACAGAATACCCTGATCCGTCAGGTCTATGCCTGGATGGGGCTGGGTCTGGCCATTACCGCCATCATGTCGCTGGTGATGGTCTCTTCGCCGCTGCTCATCAAAGCCATTGTCACCAACCGGTTGCTCTTTTACGGGCTGATGATCGGTGAACTGGCGCTGGTGTTCACCCTCTCCGCCGCTGTAAACCGTCTCAGCAACAGTGTGGCCACGCTGCTGTTTCTCGGCTACTCGCTGTTGAACGGGGTGACCCTGTCGATCATTTTTATGGTTTACACGGCCGAGTCCATCGGTTCGACCTTTGTGGTCACCGCGGCCATGTTCGGCGCCATGAGCGTTTACGGTTATGTGACCAAAAAGGATCTGACCTCCTGGGGGAGCTTCCTCTTCATGGGGTTGATCGGCGTGGTCATTGCCTCCCTGGTCAACATCTTCCTGCGCAGCGACGCCGTCTCCTGGGTGGTTTCGGCCATCGGCGTCATCGTCTTCACCGGGCTGACGGCCTACGATACCTGGAAGCTGAAGGAATTGGCCGCAGCCGGTCATGAGGGGCGCAAGCCGGCCATTCTGGGAGCACTGACCCTCTATCTGGACTTCATCAACCTCTTCCTGATGCTGCTCCGCTTCATGGGTGGCAGAAGGGACTGATAGCGTGGCAAATTCTCTGGATCAAGCATTGGCAAGGGTCTGCGAGCACTGCCCGGTATGCCGCCGGGCCAGACGCCGCCAGCAGGGGGTGGCCTATGCGCTTGTCAAAGGGGTGGAGACGGCCATCTGCCCGTTCTGCCGGGCCTACGAACGGGTTCATGGCAGAAAGGCCCATGAGGAGAGAACGTAGCCATGTCAACAGTTACCATAGTTGCCAAACTGATTATCAAGGAAGCTGCCGTTGCTGCCGTTAAAGCTGAAATGCTGAAACTCGTCACGCCGACAAGGCAGGAGGCTGGCTGCCTTGAATACCGGCTGCACCAGGATAACGCCGAACCGAATCTGTTCATTTTTTATGAAAACTGGCAGAGTATGGCCAGTTTTGAGCAGCATCTGAATACGCCCCACTATAAAAGCTACTCAACCGCGATTGAAGGGGCGATTGCCGAGAAGACAGTTCATAAAATGACCTGCATTTCCGGCTGACAGCATGTAGCCTCCTGATGCCGCTCTACCCTGGTAAAGTCCCTGCTTGACACCCTCCCCGTCCGCAGGTTAAGGTAGTCGCATGGCTACCAAAAATTCACGACAGCAAAACCAGCTCACCCTCCGCCAGCAGCAGGTGCTGGAGTTTATCACCTCCTATCTGGACAACAACGGCTATCCGCCGACCCTGCGGGAGATCTCTGCCCATCTGGGCGTCAGCGGTTCCCTGCCGGCAACCAAACACCTCAATGCCCTTGAAAAGAAGGGCTACATCAAGCGGGACAGCGTCAGTCGGGGCATCGGTCTGACCGCCCCTCTCAGCCAGTCGGTTTCCCTCCCCATAGTCGGCACGGTGCGGGCCGGCCAGCTCTCCCCGGCCATCGAGGATATCCAGGGCTACTTCTCCGTTGACCATCAGGCGGTCAAGGGGAGTGACTGCTTCTTCCTCAGGGTAAGGGGGGACTCCATGATCAACGCCGGTATCCTTGACGGCGACCTGGCCATGATCAGGCCCCAGGCCACCGCTGCCAACAGGGATACGGTTGTTGCCATGGTGGCTGGCGAAGCCACCATCAAATGGTTTTACCGGGAAGCGGACCATATCCGCCTGCAGCCGGCCAACCCCAACATGGAGCCGATTATCATCCGCCCCGGCGATGGCGATGTTACCATTGTCGGCAAGGTGATCGGCGTCTACCGCCAGCTGGATTAAGCCATGCGGCTCAGGGAACCGATACGGGTGGCAGTGGTCTTCGGCCCGGGGCGGAGCATCAGACCGGTCTGGTTCGACTGGAAGAACCGCAAGCACACGGTCATGGAGACCACCTACAGCTGGAGCGATCTCAAGGGGAGCTCCCGGCGGCTGCACTTTTCGGTGCGGGGCGAGGGTGGGCTCTACGAACTTACCTATGATACGGCAGAGCAGACCTGGGAGCTGACCGGGCTGGAAGGGGACTGAGGTGGCCGAGCGTCTCATCATGCATATCGACATGAACGCCTTTTTCGCCTCGGTGGAGCAGCAGCACAACCCGGAGCTGCGGGGCAAGCCGGTGGCGGTCATCGGCCGGGGACGGACAGTGGTTACCACCGCCTCCTACGAAGCCAGGGCCCTGGGGGTGAAAACCGGCATGAATACCTGGCAGGCCCGCCAGGCCTGTCCGCAAGTCATTTTCGTTGTCGGCGACAACCGCAAGTACACCCACACCTCAGCCGAGATCATGAAGCTGTTCCACGACTATACCCCGCTGGTGGAGGTTTTCTCCATCGACGAGGCCTGGCTCGATTTGACCGGCTCGCTGGCCATGTTCGGCACGGCAGAGAGCATCGCCTTCCAGATCAAGGCGCGCATCAGGCACCGCTTCGGCATTACTTGTTCCATCGGCATTGCCCCCAACAAGCGGCTGGCGAAACTGGCCAGCGACATGCAGAACCCGCACGGGCTGCCGATAATTGCCCCCGGGGATGTGGGGCGCATCATGGAGCATCTGCCGGTGAGGGACCTGTGCGGCATCGGGCGGCAGCTGGAGCAGCGGCTCTTCATGCTGGGGATCAGGACCTGCGGCGAGCTGGGGCGCTACCCGGTGGAGCGGCTCACTCGCAAATTCGGCGTTGTCGGGGCACAGCTGCACGACATGGGGCTGGGGATCGACACCAGCCCGGTAATTCCGGCCGCAGAGCAGGCAGAGGTGAAGAGCGTCAGCCACAGCATGACCCTTGACCGGGACATCACGGGGCGCAGGGAGATTCTCAAATACCTGCTGCAGCTGGCGGAGATGGTGGGGCGGCGGGCGCGGCGCTACGAGGTGGCCGGCAAGACGGTCCATCTGACCATCCGCTACGCCGATTTCACCACCATCGGCCGGCAGCAGACCAGGATAAGCCATACCAACCAGAGTGAAGAGATCTTCCGGGACGTCGTCGCCATTCTCGACACCCTGGCGCTGGAGCAGCCGGTACGGCTTCTGGGGGTAGGGATCAACAACCTCTGCTACCAGCGGCTGCAGCTCCCCCTGTTTGCGGACGAGCGGCGCAGGGTGCTGGCAACCGCGGCCATGGATGAGGTCAATGACCGCTTTGGCGGTTTCAAGGTGACTTACGGCACGGTCCTGGAGACCGAGGAACGGGGCTCTTTCGTCATCTCCCCGGCCTGGCGGCCGGAGGGGATCAGGAATGTGGAGATTAGTTGAGGTGGGGCAGGGTGGGAGCTGAAGGGTTTGCTGACGTTGCTGAGGAGGCAGCTACCCCCCTTGCTGGTTCGCTCAGCTGGCTGCAATTCTGCAGATCTACGCTCATTTCACTGTAGCAGATAAACTCGCCCTTCGGGCTCAGACAGTATCTGCTACGGTCGTTCAATTTCGCCAAGAACTGCCGCGAATCGCAGCCAAGTCGCTCTCCAGCAAGGGGGGCAGCTACCTCTTGAACTACTTACCGAAAGCCGCCAGGAACTTCGGCAGCAGCTCCGGCGAGTTGGTCTTGATCTTGCCACCCATGAAATCCATGATGCCGGGACGGTAGCCATCGTTCCAGATCTTCAAAAACATCTCCGAGGATGTCTTGCAGACGCAGTCAGCTTCTTCTGCCCCTTTGCCGTCGATAACCAGGCAGTTGTCGGTGTCCAGGGTCACGGTCTTCTTGATGGCGTCGACGCTGAAGTAATAAGTGGTCTTCTTCTGAAAAACCCCTGGTTTAAAAATCTTGTCAAGCCCTGCGATTATAGCATCTACCATGATTCATTCTCCTGAGGTGAAAAGTAAGGGCGGAGCTTTGCGCCCCGCCCTGAGTGTAGCAAATCTTATAGCTGATTTCAGTAGCCGAGAATATCAACCACTTTAGGCAGCAGAATTTCCCGGTAAAGTCCGGCAGGCACTGCGGCGGCAAGCGACTTTGGCAGTGTTGTGTTATTCTGATAGGTCGGGTCAACCACCAGCCCTGTGTTTATGAAGTAGACCATCTGGCGTTGGGCATAGCCGGTTGCTGCTGCCGAGTTGGTCGGGTCAAGGAGGAAGCCGTGGGAAACGCCGGTCTGGTCGAACTGGAAGTAACCCTCCTTTGGTGTAGTGTCAGTGGCGTTAATCGATGCAGTGGCTGTTTTTGGTGTCGGCGTTGCTCCGGATAGGGTAAGCATGAAGCTTGACGGAATGCCAGCTGCATGGGTGCCGCTGCCGCTGTAGGCCAGTTGCTTGAAGCCAGGGGCAACCGTTGCTCCTGCTGCGCCCAGTATTTCACGGCCGCCGAGGGCGTTGCCCAGATAACGGGTATTTTCATTGGGGATCACCAGGTCGCCAACAGCTTCCTGGATGGCGATCCGGCCGGAAAGCCTGGACGGCAGGCCGCTGGCCAGCGGTGTTGTCATGGTAGCCGGGTCAGCCGGGTCAACCACAGACTGGGTGGCCTGGAAGAAGTTGTTGTAGGTCGGTGAATCCTTGACAATGCCGACTGCAGCCAGACCGGCAATGACGCTCGGGCTGAAGGCCGGGCTGTTCTGGATCAGGTAGGCGGTACGGCCGCCGGGTACGCTGAGGAAGCCCTTCATGTCGCTGTCAAGGGTTGTCTGGGTGTAGGGCAGCCCTGATGTCGCCAGGGTGGTATTGCCGGCCAGATAGTAGGAGCCGACGATGGAACCGAGGCTGACGCCCACGTATTTGATATCGAGGCTAGCAGGAGGAGAAGGCGGGACTATGCCAAGTGTAGCAAAGCCGCCGAACCGGAGTGCAAATTCGAGCCGGTTTAGGTTGAATGCTGCCTGCTGGATGTTGGTGCGGGTTGCCAGAGGTGCACCCACAGCCATGAAATCCTGTCCCCAGACAGCGCCTGTTGTGTGGCCGGTGACTTTCAGGGCGCCGTGTAGTGGCAGGTCGATGGCGACCACTGCATACCCCTGGCCGGTGAGGGCCTGGGCTACGGCCAATACCTGCTCCTTCTGGCCGGTGATGCCGTGCTGGAAGATGACCACCTTGCCGTTGGGGGTGGTCGGAACAAGGTATACGAAAGGTATGGTTCTGCTTGAATGGTAGAAGCCGGTAAGGTTGCCTGAGGAATCACGGAAAGCTTTTGCAACGCCTGCTGATGGATTATAGGCATTGGTAACGCTGGAAAGATCCATGGTGGAGGCATTAGCTCTGGAGACCACTGGGTCTATTGAAAGTTCTGCGCTGTCGATGCTGCCGGTAACTACGCTGGCAAGAGTTGAAGGGGCTGATCCTGGGGCACCTGCTGCTGTCCAGTAAGCTGCTGCCGGGATTGTGGTTGTTGAGCTGACAGTATTGCTCCAGGTTTTGCCTGGAAGACCCTGTGGGTATCCTGCCGGCATTGTGCCTAGAGCAAAGGCGCGAAGGGCTGATTCAACCGGCATCATTGTGCCGATTGCGTCCTTTGATACAAATCCTGCACCGGTGGTTATGAAGCGGCCCATCAGGGCAATTTCATCCCTGTTTGCCACCTTGGTTGTGGCGGAAGCAGCTATAAGGTCATCCATCACCTTGGCGTAGCCGGAGAGTTTGATGTTGCCACTGGCGGTCACATTGGCGCGAACAGCCTCAAGAGCTGCGAGTGGCCCTACAAGGGTTGTTGTCGATTTAAGTGCGTCGAAATGCTGTGAGCTGCCGATAGCCAAGCCATTGGCGGCATCCTTGACCCGGTTGGAAACCACGTAGATGTAACGGGTTGCAGGAAGGAGCGGAAAGTTTGGTTCAAGGAACAGGTCGGTAGAGCCGGCGGTGTACTTGTACTTGAACATTCCGGAAACATCGGTGAAACCTAGCGGGCTGTTCTCAGTTCCGGCAACATCTGGTGTGATCTGGAAAACCTTGATGTTTGCCGCGGTCACTGTTGTCGCGTCCACCGGGGCGGCAAACCTGATGTAGATAGGTGCATTGACACCGGCTACGGCGTTTGTGCCACCCATTTCATATGTGTTGACATAGGCCAGTGCTTCAGCCGGGTTCATCGGCTTGTTAATCAGGCGGGTGGTGTAGACCCCCAGCGTCGGATGGAGTGCTCGCTTGATAGGATCCTTGGCAGTGGCAGTTGCCAGGATGTTCGGCAGCGGAATTTCTGCGGTTGTCAGGTTGAAGATCGGATTGTTGCGG
>VEOV01000358.1 GCA_012026855.1 Geobacter sp. | reverse complement strand
GTAGCGCACCTGCTTCGGGATTTGATTTAAACAGTGCTCAATCATCTTCGGGTGGTTGAGCATTTTTATGTGTAATTCCATTTGACTTTGATTGCTCTCTCTGCTAGAAACTAACGTACAATTGCATAGTTAGTAGATCAGGTGCCTTTCAGTTCCAGCAACTGTCAGGTTAAAAGGGAAGGGGGTGCAAATCCTCCACTGTCCCGCAACTGTAAACGGTGATGAACGCCGCAACTACGCCACTGAGAACCTCGGGAAGGCGCGGCAAGTAAAGCGATCCGTAAGTCAGGAAACCTGCCTGGTCGAATGCTTCACAGCACCTCCGCAGGAGAGGCGCCGGGCTCGATCAATATTCATCATGACCCCGCCTTCTGCGAATGAAGACGGGGTTTTCTTTTATGGCAAAACTGATCCTGATTACCGGCGGCGCCCGGAGCGGCAAGAGCCGCCTGGCCGAAAAACTTGCCGCTGCATTCGGCGAGCCGCTCCTATACCTGGCCACGGCCCACAGTGGCGATGCCGAAATGGCGGCCCGCATCAACCGCCACCAGGAGCGGCGTGGCGCTGCCTGGCAGACCATTGAGGAGCCCTGCGAGCTGCTTGATGTGCTGACCGGCCATGACGGCTGGTTTAACGCCACCCTGGTTGACTGCATCACCCTCTGGCTCACCAATCTTCTCTTGGATCCGGACCGCTGCGACAGCGCCCTGGACAGGGTTCGCGAACTGGCAGCGGCCGCCACAAACCTGAAAACGCCGCTCATCCTGGTTTCCAACGAGGTGGGCCTGGGAATTGTGCCTGACAACGCCCTGGCAAGAAGATTTCGCGACCTGGCCGGTGAAGCCAATGAAATACTGGCTGCTGCTGCCGAAGAAGTCTATGTGACCTTTGCCGGCCTGCCGCTCAAGCTGAAATAATGGCAGCAGACTACCCCAGGGAGACAGCCTTCTCCCGTCAATATCAGCCTAAGGAGTAATAATGAAACTGCTCGACGCCACCCTTGCCCTTATCAAACCGGTTGACCCGGCCCTGCTCGCCTCTGCCCAGGCGCTGCTGGACAACAAGACCAAGCCGCTCGGTTCCCTCGGCCGCCTCGAAGAGTTCGGCCGCCGCTATGCAGCCATCCAGGGGAGCACAAAGCCGACCCTCGGCAAAAAAGTGATTTTCACCTTTGCCGGTGATCATGGCGTGGTTGCCGAAGGGGTGTCGGCTTTCCCGGCTGAAGTGACCCCGCAGATGGTATTCAACTTTCTCAATGGCGGCGCCGGAGTCAATGTGCTGGCGCGCCACGCCGGCGCCGAAGTCAGGGTTGTCGACATGGGGGTCAATTTCGATTTCGGTGCTCTGGACGGGCTGATCGACCGCAAGATTGCCCGCGGCACGCAGAACCTGGCAAAGGGGCCGGCCATGAGCCGGGAAGAGGCAATTGCCGCCGTTGAAGCCGGCATCGCCCTGGCTCTTGAGGCAAAGGCCGACGGCATCACCATGCTCGGCACCGGTGACATGGGGATCGGCAATACCACCCCGTCGTCGGCAATTATCGCCGCCTTTTCCGGCAGGAGCGTCCGCGAACTGACCCACCGCGGCACCGGTATCAACGATGCAGCCCTTGAAAAGAAGATCAGCGCCATTGAAAGCGGCCTGGCAGTGAACCAGCCCGATCCGGCCGACCCGCTGGATGTGCTGGCCAAGGTGGGGGGCTTCGAGATCGCCGGCATCGCCGGGCTGGTGCTGGGTGCGGCGGCAGCCGGCATCCCTGTTGTTGTGGACGGCTTCATCTCCACTGCAGGAGCGCTCATTGCCAGTGAACTGCACCCCAGCGCCAAAGAATACATCTTCGCCGCCCACAAATCGGTGGAGATCGGCCACAGCTGCATGCTGGAGCGGATCGGCACCGAGGCGATCCTTGATCTGCAGCTCCGCCTCGGCGAAGGTACCGGCGCCGCCCTGTCCATGACCCTGATCGAAGCAGGGGTTAAAGTGCTGACCGAAATGGCCAGTTTTGCCGATGCCGGGGTATCGGAGCAGAATGTTTAAGTGGCAACAGCTAATGCCTGTCGGAATGAGCACATTGGAACTGTTTCGTCGCAATTCTTGGTGAAATGAAGCGTAAAGCAGATACTGTCTGAGCGCAGCGAGTTTATCTGCTGTAGCGGAATGAGCCTAGAATTGCAGAAACGGTTCCGCAGTGCGAATGCAGGCAGGCATTAGCTGTTGCCGCAAATGGAGAATCGATGCGCCTGTTTTTTATCGCCATGCAGTTTCTGACCATCATCCCCATCCCCTTTGCCAGAGATTGGCAGGAGGGGGAGATGGGGCGCTCCATGCGCTGGTTCCCGCTGGCAGGCCTTGTCATCGGCGGGCTGCTGGCAGGGCTGGACCGCCTGCTGGCCCTGGTGCTGCCGCTGCCGCTGACAACCCTGCTGGTGGTAGCCGCCCTGGCGGTCATCACCGGGGCGCTCCACCTGGACGGTGTTGCCGATGTCTGCGATGGCTTCGGCGCCCGGGGGGGCCGGGAGCGTTTCCTGGCAGTGATGAAGGACTCTGCGACGGGCGCCATCGGCGTTGTCGGCGTGGTGCTGGTGCTCATGCTGAAGTATCAGGCGCTGCTGCAGCTCCCCCCGGGAGTCAGGCTGGCGGCCATCAGCTTCTTTCCGGCCGCGGCCCGCTTTGCCCAGGTCCTGCTGACTGCCGGTGCGCGCCGGGCCAGAGCTGACGGCCTGGGGGCTGCTTTTGCAAACAGCGCCGGTTTCAGAGAAGTTGTCACTGCCGCACTTGTTACTATTAGTGC
>VEOV01000170.1 GCA_012026855.1 Geobacter sp. | reverse complement strand
CCTACACGGCTGATGACCATCGCCCCACCACCAAGACAACTGTTTATGTCATTGAAAAAGGGAAGATGAAGAAAGTGGAAGACCAGGAAACTCCGCGCCGGAAAGACTGGCTGGGGCTGTAATCAAGGCTGAAATTAACTGAACAGGGCGTGCAGGAGGGGGTCGATCCCCTTCTGCACGCAACTTCGAGGGTCAGACAGATGCTCAGGATCAGCAACGCAGAAGTCATCTACAACAAGGTCATTCTGGTACTCAAGGGGCTGACGCTCCATGTCCCGGAAGGGCAGATAGTTGCCCTGCTCGGCGCCAACGGTGCCGGCAAGAGCACTACTCTCAAGGCCATATCCGGACTGCTGCGCACTGAAGATGGCGAGGTCACCGAAGGCGTCATCGAATTCATGGGAGAGAAGATCAACAATCTGCAGCCTGAGGAGATTGTCAGGAAAGGCATTTTTCAGGTCATGGAAGGACGCCGGGTTTTTGATGACATGACCGTTGAAGAGAACATCATCGTCGGCGGCCACACCCGCAAGGACAAGGCTGGCTTCAAACGGGACATCGACCTGGTTTACGACTATTTCCCGCGGCTGCGGGAGCGGCGCAACCAGCTCTCCGGCTACCTGTCGGGCGGGGAGCAGCAGATGCTGGCCATCGGCCGGGCACTCATGGCAAGGCCGAAACTGATGCTGCTGGATGAGCCCTCTCTGGGCATAGCGCCACTGCTGGTGCAGGAGATCTTCCAGCTGATCAAGAAGATCAACACCGAAGAAAAGACCACCATTCTGCTAGTGGAACAGAATGCCAATGTCGCCTTCAGCATCTGCGATCACGCCTATATCATGGAGGGTGGCAGGGTTGTCATGGGTGGCACTGCCGAACAGATGAAGTCCAATGACGATGTCAAGGAGTTCTACCTCGGCATCTCGGAAGGGGCTCACAAGAAGAGCTACCGGGAGCTGAAACAGTACCGGCGGAGAAAACGCTGGTTATGAAAAGGGGTTGAATGTGAACAAAACTGAGAGTGAAGAGTGCATCTCCATTGGCATGCTGGCGAAAAATACCGGCGTCACCACCCGTACTCTCAGATATTATGAGGAGATGGGAATCATGTCCCCCTCATGCCGGCACGAGGGGAGCAACCGTGCCTACACCACCGATGATGTGCGCAAGCTCCGATTCATCCTGAAGCTGAAAGAGATGGGGCTCACCATCAAGGAAATGCAGGAACTTGACCAGGTCTATGCCGAAGCCCGCGAAACGGACAAAGTCATCCCCCGGCTCGTGGAAATGCTCGATAATCATATAGATACCCTTGACGAAAAAATGTCCAAGCTCTCTTCCCTCAGGAAAGAGATTGTCGAATACCGGAAGCGGATGATTGAACGATTTCAGCTCTCGCCGGAAAACCACTAGGCCTGACCCGGAAAGGAGTCGCTACAATGGCTATCAAGGATATTCTTCTGCATCTGGACAACTCCCCTGACTGTGAAGCCAGGGTCGATCTGGCTGTCCAGCTGGCAAGAAAGCATGGCGCCCATCTGAAAGGGCTGTTCATCCTCTCCCACCCCTACTATGCGCCGCGGCACACCTCCGCATCTGCCGAAGCCGCCTCAGTTGTCGAGGACATGTTCGCCGCCAAGGCCGCCAATGCCGGCATCTCCGCCGAATGGCTCTATGTTGACTGGTCGGTTGTCGGGGTCAGAATGACGGAGATCATCACCCTCTACACCTATTACACCGACCTGGTGATCGTCGGGCAGCCGACCGAAGCGGCCAACAACGCCGGCGTCCCCTTTGATCTACCCGCACGGCTCGGCCTTGCCGGCGGCAAGCCACTGCTGGTGGTACCCTATGCCGGCATCTTCAACCGGAACATCGAAAGAATCATGGTCGCCTGGAAAGCCGGGCGGGAATCGTCACGCACCCTTTATGACTCCCTGCCGTTCCTCGGGAATGCGGAGCATGTCAGCCTGGTCACGGTCGCCTCGCCGGGCCAGTATGACCAGGGAGCCTCCAGTGATATCCAGAAACTGACCGCCTACCTGAACAGGCACCAACTCAACCCGGTCCATGACGAGATCCTGGCGCCATCCTCCCTGCCGGTGGGGGATGCCCTGCTCAACCACGCCTGCGAACAGAAGATGGACCTGCTGGTCATGGGTGGCTACGCTGCCTCACGACGGGGCGCCTTCATGCTGGGCCCGGTGGCCCGCCACCTGATGAACCACATGACCCTGCCGGTGCTTATTTCACACTGACTCAGCCAAAGACACCGCAAGATGCAAAAAGTCCCCTCTGCAGCAAACAGAGGGGACTTTTATTTTTTGCCTATGGCGTAAAGATTTGGACTAGCAGGCTTATTTCCAGCCCCAATCACGCCGCCTTACGGCCCTTTTCCATCTCCCGGCGCAAAATTGCATTGAGGCGGGTCTGATACCCCTTGCCGTCACGCTTGAGCCAATGGACAACATCCGCATCCAGCCTGACGGTAACTGCCTCTTTCACCGGGCGGTAAAACTTACCGACCGCAGCACCGCTCCAGTCGGCAATTTCCGGAATATCTGACAGATCAATCAGCTCTTCAGGCATTTCAGACAAAGCCTGCAATTCTGCCATTTGTTCTTTGGATGCCTTGCCAGCCGGCTTTACCCGTTTAAGTTCAGATAGCTTGCTCATAACCGATCCTCTCTTTTCTGGTTGCGCGGCGAGCAGAAATAATCCGGATTATCTCTTCTCCGCTCTCATCTCTGGACGTATGCACAACCAGCAGCAACACAACCCCTGCCACCATCCCCAACGTATGCCAACGATCCTCGCCGTTCTCAGTTCTGTCGTACAGAGTGAGATGAAACTCATCATGAAACACGAAAACAGCTGTTTCAAAACTGATTTTATGTTTTGCCTTGTTGCTGCTGTTTTTGTTCTGATCCCACTCAAAGATCATAATCCACCTATACACTGTACATACAATTTTGTAAATACACTTCGGAGAATTTCACGTTGATGCAAAACTCCCTGCCACTTTCGCAGTTAGGCACATTCCTCAACCAGGAGGGGGCGGCCCATGACACGTGACAAATAACTGCTTTCAAGCGCCGATTTGTCAAAATGTCCTATGTCATTGGCTAACCCCTAAGGGTTTATCCAAAATTTATTTTTCGTTCTGCCGCTTGCTCATATTGTGAAAAGTGTAGACGCGACCCTTGGTCTTCGCTCTGCCGGTGTTGGGAGTCGTATTATTTAAACTATTCAACTTTTAAGTACCGTCCCCGCTTTCTTTCCCCTCAGGTGAATCTGCCTGTTTACCCGATATAGGCTCCTTCCATGACTTCATGATTGAGGCTGCTCCGCCAAAAAGGAAATACAGCAAAATACTGTTCAGTAAGGCAAAAAAGCTCATAAGAGGTAAAATTAACTTGTCGTGTATTGGTGACATCATCAGTGACTCGGGGATCATAAAAACCCAGGGAGAAACAAATGGAAGTAACAGTACTCCGCCTTCGCCAGAGTCAGCAGGGTTAGTGCGAGCGGACTCCATCAAATAAGTGAAGCTTGCGGCAAAAGAAAACAAGAAAATCAAAGCTGCTATTATGCCAACTTTAGAGAGCCTGCTTTCTCTTTCGCATTTATTTTCTGTTGGGTTTAAAACTTCATTACTTTCTGCGGCTCCATGATTGTCCAAACAGCTTTCACAAAGAATATTTCCTTCAACCTCATAAAATGAAATAATTTCTTTTAGACAAGAAATGCACCGCTTAGGATTATCAACGACCCTCATCATTGATAAACAAGATCTGCACAGCTTTGATCCTGCGACACCCTCATATGTAGAGAAGTTGTCGAAGTCAACTTTTTTGCCACAAAGATCACACTGCATCTGAATTCTCCGATTTGATTACGCCCAACTCTATAATCACCAGTTAGATGTTTCTACATGTATAAACTGTTTCTAAATCTACAATCATTTTGTTTCTACATCTGGGACCTCCCCAGCATGCCGCTTTTACCAAAAGTTTCTACATCTATAAACCAGCCGTTTTTCAGCAAAAACGCGAACAGCCGCAGCACCGGTTATGACCGGCACTGCGGCTGCAGATTGAAATCTCCTCCAGAGCACCATAATTGGCTCCATAACAAAAAAGTGCCCACACAATACTTTGGCAAAGATTACCTGTCAAGGGTGAATGGCCGGGTGGTGACGTGGCAATTTGCATTCAGCAAGCCATGCCGGAATCTCTTGATGACTTATGACACAGCGGCAGCATTGAGCTGTTTTTCGTTCCGCCATAAATATCTGCGGCCGCAAAAACCATGAAGGATATGCAACACAATTTGGCAGGATCAGCTGGTTTGTTGTCATTGTGCCAATTCGGGCTTCGTGTCATGATGCTTCATACCATCAACGGTTATGGTCAAACTTGAGCGGAGAGGGCGTGATGAAATCCATTGCCATCGTTGTCTATGAAGGGGTTGAAATCCACGACACCGCGGGGGTAATCGAGGTTTTCGAGCTGGTCAACCGGGGACTCCGGGAGCAAGGGGGCAGTGAACCTGCCTACGACATCAAGTTGCTCGCAACGGAGGCGGGACCTTTTGCCACCTCTTCGGGAGTGCGTATGATCGCCGATGCGGGCTGGCTTGATGCCGACTGGGATATCGATACGCTCGTCGTAATCGGCAGCCCGGATGAGTATCTGAACCGTGCTTTGACCGACAGAAAGCTCATTGAATGGCTGAAGATCAGCTCCGGCAAGGTTCGCCGTCTAGTATCGGTCTGCACCGGGGTCTTCCTGCTGGCGGAGGCCGGACTTCTGCACGGACGGCGAGTGACCACGCACTGGATGGATGTTGAGCGGCTGCGCAGGGAGTATCCGTGTTTGACGGTTGAGCCGGATGCCATCTATGTGCGGGATGATTCGATAGCCACCTCGGCAGGGATCAGTACCGGCATTGATCTGGCGCTGGCGCTGGTGGAAGAAGATTGCGGCCGGAAGATGGCGCTGTCCATTGCGCGCAGGATGGTGCTCTATTTGAAGCGGCCCGGCGGGCAGACCCAGTTCAGCACTCAGTTGCGGGCGCAAATGGCCGTTGAAGGGCCGCTTGCCCGGCTGCTCGCCTGGCTGGAGGAAAACGCCCATCTCAAACTTTCGGTTGAAGAAATGGCCGGGAAGGCTGCCATGAGCCCGCGCAATTTTGCCAGGGTATTCTTGCGGGAAACCGGCATGACCCCGCTGAATTATCTCGATCAAATCCGCCTGGAGCGGGCTATCCGCCTTCTGGAAGACACCGCCTGCCCGATAGAGATGGTGTCCTCAGGCAGCGGCTTCACATCGTCAGAGCAGCTGCGGCGCGTGTTCAAGCGACGGATGGGGATTACCCCGATGGAGTACCGTGAGCGGTTTTGACGGCATCCGGAGCTGACCGGGCGCACCTCCCGGATGGGAAAATACACTATGGAATACCTTATGAAGAAAGGGGAAGTGATGGCACTGACCGCTGCCGGACGCTCTGTCATCCGGGTGCAGGAGGG
>VEOV01000260.1 GCA_012026855.1 Geobacter sp. | reverse complement strand
GTGCCAAACCAGAGGAAGGCAGTGATCAGGTGCAGATAGCCGATAAGGAAGCGGAACCCCTTGGCTGCGGGTGACAGCGCCGGTTTAGCGGCAGCCTCCGTGCGCGTGGCGACGAACTCTTTGCCGGCCTTGGTCAGTTCGCCGCCGCCGGCTGGATCAAGGTGGCAGGCAGAGCATTCGCGGCCGGTCTGGCGGGCATATTCCTCGGTGGCCATGGCCGTCACTGGGCAGGCCAGCATCACGAGCAGCACAAAATTGAGCAGCAGTCTATTCATGGCATTGGTATAGCGTCTGCGGCGGCGGATGTCAACTCTGGTCAGTGTTGCGGCTGGCGCGGTTGGCAGGTTGGCAAAAACAGCTATTGCTGCCGGGCATGGAGCAGCGCCAGGCACCGGTCACGGATCGCTTCCGGAGTGAAGCCGTATTCCGCCAGCACCCTGGGGCCGGGGGCCGAGGCACCAAAGCGCTCGACCGCGATGATAGCGCCGTTGTCGCCGGCGAAGCGGTGCCATCCAAGGCTAATCCCGGCTTCGATGGCCACGCGGGCCGTTACTGCCGGCGGCAGTACCGTCTCCCGGTAGTCAAGCGGTTGGGCGGTGAACAGTTCCCAGCTGGGCAGAGAGACCACCCGGGCTGCTATGCCATTCTCCTGGAGCAGCTCACGGGCGGCCAGCGCCAGGGATACTTCGCTGCCGCTGGCCATGAGGATCAGATCCGGGTTGTCAGACCCGGCCAGCACATAGCCCCCCTGCCGCAGCCCCTCTGCTGGGGCGACGTCTGTCCGGTCAAGCACCGGCAGGTTCTGGCGGCTGAGCACCAGGGCGGTCGGCCCGTGACGGTTCTCCAGGGCAGTCTGCCAGGCAATGGCGGTTTCGTTTGCATCGGCCGGGCGGATGACCGTCAAGCCTGGAATGGCCCGCAGTACGACAAGCTGTTCCACCGGCTGATGGGTTGGCCCGTCCTCACCTACGGCAATGCTGTCGTGGGTGAAGACATAGATTACCCGCAGCCCCATGAGGGCCGCCAGGCGGATGGCGGGACGGAGGTAGTCGGCGAAGACCAGGAACGTGCCTCCGAACGGGACAGTACCGCCGTGGGCTGCCAGGCCGTTCATGGCTGCGCCCATGGCATGTTCCCTGACGCCGAAATGGATGTTGCGGCCGCCGTAGCCCCACTCGCCGCCAGCTGCTCCCTGGCGGTCCAGGGGCTGCATCTTCGGGCGCTGGCAGTCGCCGCAACCTGCCAGTCCGGTCAGGGTGGAGGGGTTCAGGTCGGCCGAGCCGCCGATCAGCTCCGGCAGGGTCTGGGCCAGGGCATTAAGAACCTTGCCCGAGGCGGCCCGGGTGGCCATGCCCTTCTGGTCGGGCGGGAAGGAGGGGAGTGCCTGCTCCCAGCCGTCCGGCAGCTTGCCGCTGATGCGCCGTGCCAGCTCCTTGGCCATATCCGGGTGCTCCTGGCGGTAACGGGCCAGCAGGTCATGCCAGGCGGCCTCGGCCGCGGCGCCGGCAGCCAGGGCCCGGCGGCAGTGGTCCGCGGCAGTCGTTGGCACGTGGAACGCCGGCTCCGTTGGCCAGCCGAGTTTTTCCTTGGTCAGCCGGACCTCGTCGTTCCCCAGGGGGGAGCCGTGGGCCTCACAGGTCCCCTCCCGGTGGGGGGAGCCGTAGCCGATCCGGGTCCGGACCATGACCAGGGTCGGCATGGTGCGCTCTTCCCTGGCGGTGGTGATGGCCCGCTCCAGTTCTCTCAGGTCGTTGCCGTCGCTGACCGCCAGCACCTGCCAGCCGTAGGCTTCGAAGCGCCGCCCCACGTCCTCGGTGAAGCTTAGGTCGGTGGCCGTAGCCAGGGAGATCCGGTTGGCGTCGTAGAGGCAGATCAGCTTCCCCAGTCGCAGGTGGCCGGCCAGTGAGGCTGCCTCCGCCGCCACCCCCTCCATCAGGTCGCCGTCGCCTGCCAGGCACCAGGTGAAGTGGTCGATCAGGTCAAAGCCCGGCTGGTTGTAGCGGGCCGCCAGATGGGCTTCCGCCAGGGCCATGCCGCCGGCGTTGCCAAGCCCCTGCCCCAGGGGGCCGGTGGTGGTCTCAACTCCCGGGGTGTGCCCCCGCTCCGGGTGGCCGGGGGTGCGGCTTCCCCACTGGCGGAATGCTTTCAAGTCTTCCAGGGAGAGGTCATAGCCGAAGAGGTGGAGCAGAGCATAGAGCAGGGCCGAACCGTGGCCGGCGGAGAGGACGAACCGGTCACGGTCGAACCATTCCGGGTTGGCCGGATTGTGGCGCAGGAACCGGTCCCAGAGGAGGTAAGCCATCGGCGCCGCCCCCAGGGGGAGGCCGGGATGGCCGCTGTTGGCCTGCTGGATGGCATCCACCGCCAGGAAACGGAGGGTGTTGATGCAGAGCTGGTCAGTGGAGGGGGGAGTATGGTTTGCTGTGGTAGCATTCACGGGAGACTCCTTACGGGCTGCACATTCCGCAAAGGCCCTCAATCTGTTCCAACAGGGCCTGAATTTCAGACTCTTTCACCAGCTCACACTGTTCAGCCAGCACTGCTTCCAGGGTTTCGTCAGTGGTCAGCGGGTTGGCCAGGACGACCCTGAGGACAGTCAGTTCACCGTCGTAAAGGGGGGTGCGCAGCCTGGTCCGGGAGACGAAGGTTTTGCCCGCTTCCCGCTGGTTCTTCTGCAGCAGCTGACAGACCTGGTCCAGCAGCCAGTTGATGGCGCTGCGCTGCTCCGGTGAAGCTTTGGAGAGGGCTTGCTGAATTTTGGCAGGACAGTAGCGGTAAGTGAGGATGTTCAGCTCCGGCTCGCTGGTCAGTTCGAAGTCGGGATGGCGGTTGATCAGGTCGGCAAAGGTGCGGGCCCGTGCGATCCCCAGGTCGATGAGGAGTTCGTATCCCTTGCGCCCCATGATGGCGAAGCCGGCATGGACTAGCAGCGCCTTGCCGGGGCGTGAGCCTTCCAGGGTATGGCTCCCCAGATCCTTGGAGCCGTGGCGCAGAATGTAGTTGGCGTGGTGCTCGATGGCGGAGAGGGCCGTGGGGTCTTTGAAGACCACCATGCCGGCCCCCATCGGGACATAGAGCTGTTTATGGGCGTCGATGGTGACCGAGTCGGCCCGCTCGATGCCGGAGAGCAGCTGGCGGTGGCGGTCAGAGAAGAGGGTCGGACCACCCCAGGCGGCGTCGATGTGGAAGTGGCAGCCAAGCTCCGCAGCGTAATCAGCCAGCTCGTGCAGCGGGTCGATATTGCCGGTTTCGGTGGTGCCGGCGATGCCAACGATAGCCAGGGGCAGAATGTTCTTCTCCTTCAGCCGTTCTACCTCGCTGCGCAGGGCATTGAGGTCGATGCGATTGCGGTTATCGGTCGGTACCTTGATGAGGTTGTCCCGTCCAAGGCCGAGGAGATCGGCAGCCTTGCCAAAGGAGTAGTGCCCCCGCTCGGAGACAAGTACGGCGATGCCATCGGCGCCGCGGTGCCTGAGGGCTGCTCCCAGCCCTTCCTGGGCGATTCCCCGGAAGGCACCTGCCGGTGCGAAGAGGCGGTTGCGGGCCACCCAGAGAGCGGTGACATTGGCAATGGTGCCACCGGAGCAGAAAGCCCCCAGGGCGTGCTGGCTGTCGTGGATCCAGGCAGGGTAGAAGTCGTCGGCCTTGCGGTAGACCAGGTGGTGGAGCATGGCCAGCACCTGCCGCTCCATGGGGGTAAAGGCCTTGGAGGTCTCCACCTTGACCAGGTTCTGGTTGAGGGCGGTCATCAGGCGTGCCAGGGGGAGCATGAAGTAGGGGAGGGCGGAGGTCATATGGCCGATGAAACCGGGCGCGGCAGTATGTACCGACTGAGCTACCAGGTGCTCCTTGACGAATTCCGTGTAATCGGAAACATAGGTCGGTTCTTCGGGGATGGCGGCAGAGGCGAAGTGGGTCTCGATCTCTTCCATGCTTCGTTCGATGGCGACGATGTGGGTCTGGAGAAATCCGGCCACATCACCGGCAATGGCCTGGGCGATGGCGCCGAGGGTGGAATCCGGGGCCTCCGGCACGGTGAAGATCCGGTAGAGGTTTTCCAGATTGGCGCGGGCTGCTTCACGGTTTTTAGGCATTATGGGGTCACCTTGTCCATGTGGTGAGAAGCGCTTTATAACCCTGTTCCTGCTCCGGGCTGCACAGGTGAACATACCTTAACTGGGAGGGTTCAACAAGCAGAAATCAAGATCAACATAAGCTTTGGTGCCTGCTTGCTATCGCTTGCGGCGTTTACCGGTTTGTCGTTCTGGCTGGGGTGAAGGGGCAGGGGTAAATTCGGGTTCATAGCCGACAGTGAAGAAGCTGTCGATATTGTTGTGCAGGCTCAGAAAATTGCTGTTGTTTCTGCCGAACGGGCAGAGGGGGAGCCGGCACGGTTCAAAACCGAAACGGCGGTAGTAGGCAGGTTCCCCCATGACAAACAGGGGCTGACTTTTGATCTCCTCCTGCCGCAGGGCAAACCTGAGCAGTTCCGAACCGGCATCGAGCATGGCAAAGTCGGGTGCTACTGCCAGGGTTGCCAGGTGCAGGCCGCAGACCTCACTGCCGTGATAGGCATTGGCAAAGCCGATGTAGGCGATGACCTTGTTGGTGTGAATGCAGACCCACTCGGACATGGGCCGGTCATTGTCATGAAGATTCTTTACCAGGCCGGACTTGTAGACACTTTCCGGAAAGGCGCATTGCAGCAGCGCATAGACTTTGGGGCGGTTCTCAAGGGTCAGCTTCTGAATTTTCATCTGTTCTATTCCGGTTTTTTGCTGAGCAGCGGCTGGATGAACCTGTCGAATGTCGCCTGCTGTTTGGCGGTAAGCAGATCAACGTCCCCTTCGTTATCCAGCAGAAAGGTAGCGACACCGATGACCGTTTTTGCCAGGTAGCCGGTGCCGGCAACAGCTTTGTCAATTTCGTGGCTACGTCTGGTCAGCAGGTTGCGTAGCGGCTTGAGTTCGATTTTCATGGTATCTGTTCCGGTGCAGGCGGGTGGATTTAATTTTGTCATTATGCCTTATCGGACAGAGAACTTCCATCAAAAGAGCGTGAATTAATGCCAAATGGCCACATCGCTGCAACAAAATGCCAGAGAGATGTTGCGCCGCAGCCGCTGAAAATGCTACATTGTGCAACCCCCGTTGCCCTGCAGGGCCTGAGCAAGGCGGGCTCATATCAAATTTGTGAGGTTGAAAGCATGACGATGAAACAGTTTGGTCCGACAAGGCTGGCCGCGACGCTAATCCCGGAAATAGCCCGGCAATGGGGCACGCCGGTCTATCTGCATGACCAGGAGTACATAGAGAACAGCTGTGAGCAGCTGCTGAACATGCCCAATGCCTACGGTCTGCATGTCCGCTACGCCATGAAGGCCAACTCGGATCGTACCGTCCTGAGGGTCGTCACCAACAAGGGTCTGGATCTGGACTGCTCGTCACTGGATGAGGCGGCCCGGGCCAATGCCGCCGGTATCCCCTTCAGCCGGATGATGCTGACCACCCAGGAGGTTGCGGCCGGCGAGGAGCGCACCGAGCTGGAGGCGATGATCAAGGCGGGCCTCAAATATAACGTCTGTTCCATGACCCAGTTCCAGCAGATTGCCGATTTTGCCAAGGCCAACAGCATCGACCTCTCCATGCGGGTTCATCCGGGAGCTGCCGGCGGGGGCGAAAGCGCCACCCGCGATACCGGCAGCGAGTACTCCTGCTTCGGCGTCCATCTCAATGATGTCCCCACGGTCAAGGCAATGGCTGACAAACTCGGGCTGCGCTTCACCCAGGTCCATGTCCATATCGGCTCCGGTGGGGATCCTGAAAAATGGCGCCAGAACATCGACAGGGAACTGGGCTTTGTGAAGAGCTATTTCCCCGATGCCACCACCGTCAGCTTCGGCGGCGGTCTTAAAGTGGCCAGAATGCCGGGGGAGAAACAGGCCGATATCGCCAGCCTGGGGGCCTATGCCAAGCAGCGGATTGAAGAATTCAAGGCGGAGACAGGCCGGGAGCTGGAGATGGAGATCGAGCCCGGCACCTTTGTCGTGGCCAACTCGGGCCATATCATCACCAGGATTATTGACAAGAAACTGACCAATGAACTGAACTTCCTCATCGTTGACGGCGGCATGGAGCTGTTGACCCGGCCGCTGCTCTACGGCTCCGAGCACCCCATCGCCATCGTTCGTCAGGACGGTACCCTGCTCTCCAGCGAGTATGACTGCACCCCCACGGCCGGCCTGAAGTCGTTCGGCATTGTCGGCCGCTGCTGCGAAAGCGGTGATTCGGTCCGTCTGGACAATGACGGCAACATCGTGCCGGTCATGATTGCCGAGCCGGAAATCGGCGATTACGTGGTCATCGGCGGCACCGGGGCCTATTCCGAGAGCATGTCGCCGGAAAACTACAACTCCCACCGCAAGCCGGGCGCAGTCATGAAAACCCGCGCCGGCAAACTGGTGCAGATCAGGAAGAAGCAGGTGCGGGCACAGGTTTACCAGAATGAGCTGGACGTGACGCTGTAACTGCTCAGACAGATGTCAAACAAAGAGGCCAGGGGTATTCCCCTGGCCTCTTGTTATTTGCGGCTGACTGTTGTCAGGCGGGTGGCAGCTGATACCGGTTTAATCCACCTCCTGCTTGACCGGCTGGTCTAAATGCTGCATCATTTGCCATACTACTCTGGCAGTCCGGACCAATATGGTACAGATAACCCTACTGAAATATTTTTACCTGATTCCCGTCATCCTGCTGCTGGCAGCTGTCAGCCCCACAGCTGATGCTGCGGCAGACATCTATCGTCTGGACAATGGCGATGATGCCGTCACCTTTACCGACACCCCCAATGACCGGCGTTATCAGATGGTGCAGAAGGAGCTCCCTGCCCGTGCTGTCCCGACCGGAAAGGTGCAGGGCAGGGCTGCCGGTAAGCGGGCTGACAGTCTGCCTGCCAAGGCTGATACCAGTCTGTCCGGCCGGGGCCTGCCGAT
>VEOV01000324.1 GCA_012026855.1 Geobacter sp. | reverse complement strand
CTTTTTTACTTGGCCCGTTGAGCCGAATCGCCGCGGCAAATTCCATCCAGAAAATCAGATAGATGGAGACCATTGCCGACAAGCCGATATTCTGGTTTTCCGGTCCCATTGCCTTGGCCAGAATAGGTGAAGCAAATCCGGCACCGAGATTGCCGGTTGCCCTTTCCAGCATATAGAAGACGACCAGGGTCAGGGCAGTACCACCGAACATGAGGGCCAGGCCTTTGCCCCGCTTGATCCAGTATTTCGGAGAGAAGCCAAACATCCGCATGAAGATTACCACCCAGATAATCCAGACCGAATAGTCAACAGCGGCATCAGGCAGGGCCAGCTTGTTTTTCACCAGGAAAATTTCCATGATAGTAACCGCGGCCAGCAGGGTGAACATCCAGGAGAACTTCTCGTCTGCCTGGGACATCCATTCGCGGCTGTCAGGCGGTCTGATCTCTTTGACGGAGTGGCTGTGCGTACCAAGGGCCGAGAAGAGGATGGCGAACCAGATACCGGCATTATGGAACAGCAGCGATGCGTGATTACCGGCGACATTGGCGACCCTTGCCATCGGCTCCCGGGCGAAGTCTGCTGCGATCCTCATCAGAAAGAGGTTGGCCAGGATCGAGCAGGTCATGATGCCCGTTATTGTAAAGATTCGCTTCGGTAACAGATAAGGATCGACCTTGTCAGGGAACCCGAGAATGAAGGCAAACCAGATCAGGAACATGATGAACGGAATGCCGTAGCAGATCCCGTAAACATTGTTCCCGGCAAAATCGCCGTTCTGTGCATAGATAATAACGTTATTGGCGGGATCGGCATCGGTATTCAGGGCCGACACCTGATCTTTGGGCATCTTTTTGAGATAGGGGAGTATGCCCATCATGTACCAGCCATGATCACCTTGGGTGGTATCCACAACCCAGTACTGATCACCCATCATCTCGTCGAGGCCCTGAAACATCCTCATGGAAAACGTGGCACACAGGGCAACTACCACCAGAAGCAGTATGGAATTCTTAAAACTCATCGGGGTCATTAGTGTTCTCCTTAAATAGTAATATCCGCTTGCAGATCAATGATGAGATCAAACGGATTTACTCTTTGTGGGTAGTCCAGAACATCGAGACAGCGTTGGCGGCAAAGAGCCCGTAACGCCACATGGTATTCCATGCCGGACCGGACCAGTGGCTGCCGCGGCCGCCACCCACAACACCGGAAGCGACTACTATGCCGATAAGTGCAGTAAAGGAGACCATTGCCACAGCACGCAGAATGGCGCTGTTTCTCCAGGTGTGACGCTCCAGTTCTTCAATCCGGGCCAGAAGTTCAAGCTCTTTTTCGCTCATCTCTCTTCTCCTTTAATTGTTGGATGATGATAAAGCAGATCAGCGGCACAACAGCCGCCATAAACGGAAAATTCCCAAAATGAAGTGTCATGTTATAGAGCATCTTGCCCTCCTCTTTCAGCGCAAGTCAGGCAGGGGGAAAATCCCTGCCGGCTTGCGGTCCAATAACTCGTGGTATTTGATGCAATCTGCAAAATGACTGCTGCAGAAACGAATGATCATGTTAACATCATGGGTCGAAATGTAACCGCACCCTACGTCACAGAGATCTTCATCTTTTCCGAAATACGGGCAAATATTATCCGGCATCTCTGATCCTCTGTCTTTGCTCTAGTGCACCGCTTCGGAGGGTGATCGTCACCACCCTCCATATGAAGCTGAATGCGTTAAGGAGTAACCATAGCCTTACTAGAGCAACCACCGTACCAACAAACATTAGAGACGATTTTATCCTTTAGTTTCAAACACTTGCACCGCACACCGAGAAGATAAAGCAAACCGAGAGGTTGGCTTACTTGCAAAAATGCAAGCGACCGCTCTCAGGCAAACTCAATAATTACAGGCAGATACAACCGGATTGCGATTCTGCAAACAAAAAAAACGGCTTCGCATAAATGCGAAACCGTTTTTAGCCGGCAAAAACCCGATTTTCAACTAATCAATCTGTTCAGGCTCTGTTCAGGTAACTGACCATTCCTCTAAGTGCGAGCAGATAACCATCTGCTCCCAGCCCGGCAATCTGGCCGACAGCAACAGGAGCAATCAGACTCTTGTGACGGAACTCTTCACGCTTGTAGACATTGGAGAGATGTACTTCTATTACCGGAAGCCCCACCGCCGCAATGGCATCACGTATTGCCACACTTGTATGGGTATATGCCGCCGGATTGATGATGATACCGTCAACGCGCCCCGAAGCCTGCTGGATGGCATCCACCAGGGCCCCCTCGCTGTTTGACTGCAGAAAATCGACTTCACAGGAGAGTTCGCCTGCCAGCGAGAGCAGTGCAGCATTAATTCCTTCCAGGGTCTCACTGCCGTAAATGCCAGGTTCGCGAAGCCCGAGCAGGTTAAGATTCGGGCCGTTAAGCACCAGTATCTTTTTGACCGGTTTCATGACAGCTCATCCCTGAATTTAAGCGCCTCCTGGGCTAACAGATAGCGTCCCTTGCCGTAATTGCCATCCGCAGCAATCACCAGGACAAGAAAAAACTCGCTGTTAATCACCCTGACGAGAACCCGCAGCCTGTCAGTGGCAATGGAGACCTCTTTCATCCCGCCGTTCTCCAGTATTTCCACCGTCTTTCTGATATCACGCAGAAGGTTGGAATATTCCACCGTGAGCAGTTGCAGGTCAAAAGGTGTCTTTTCGAGAAGAAATTCCTCGATGGCGATGCCGTCATACCCCATGACTACAGCGGCAAGACCTCCGCCGACACTCTCGGTCAGAGCTTTCAGAGACTCTTTGTACGACATTCTTTCACCCTCCCGATATTTCCGAGCCAGCTGTTAAGTTTTTCCTGCAGAGACGCTGCTGGTGGTTGCGGCTCTTCCTGGGCTGCAAAAGTCGCGGCAGGAGCCGGCTCCGGCTCTTCTGCAGGAGCAGGAGTTATCTCGGCAAGCCTGTTGATGTATGTTTGATTGCCGGGCTCCGAGCGCAACAGCTCCCGGTAGATATCAGCCCCTTTTTCCGTAAATCCCTGGCTGATGTAGAGCTCTGCGATGGTGGCCGAACTGACCGGAGCGGCGGCCTGCGAGGGCTCATCAGCCGGCGGCTCTTCCTTCTGCGTGGTTTGCTGCGGCGGATCGCCCAGCATGTAGGGAACCGGCCTTGCCTGGAACTCTCCCAGAGAAGGTCTGTCCGGCAGTGCCGCAAAAGGGGCTGATTCAGCAGTCGCGTCGTCTTCAACAAGATCATCCGTCAGCTCAAGGATATCAGTTTCAGGAATATCTTCGATAAGTTCAGCTGCTTCAGCTGCCTGGAGCGGCGCACTCTCCTGAACATCAACTTCAAGAGTGCTGATAATGGAGAGACAGCGAATTGCAGCAGCCTCATCACCAGCAGCGGTATAAAGGTCGGCAAGCAGCCGCTGTGCCTCCAGGTTTTCCGGCGTTATCCGGACAACTGTCTCCAGGGCACGTTTTGCCTCATCCATAAAGGAGCTTTCCAGAGAGGCTTTGGCCAGTGCCATCTGGCCGGCAGCAAAGTCAGGGTGCAGTGCAACCCCTTTCCTGGCAGTGCTGACCGCATCTTCGACTAATCCAAGTGACCGGTAGATGTCAGCAAGTGGAGCAAAACTGTATGCGGCAGGATCACGTCTGAGGATGTCCTCAAATTTCCTGGCCGTTGCCCATAAAGCTGCTGTTTCAGATATCATCACCATCTCCTCTCAGCCCTTAATGCCACATTCAAGCATCAGGGCACGCAGATCTGACACCTTTTCAATGACGAAGTCACCGATTCCGCAATTAAAGATGAAATTCACCCCGTCGTCACGCTTTTTCTTGTCATGGGCGATTATTTCAACGTACTCATTGGCAGAGAACAGCGGCAAATCAGTCGGCAGTCCGACTTTTGTCAACAGGTCGACAATCCTGTCCCTTGCCTCTGGGGAAGAAAAACCGTGCAGCACGGAAAGAGCTGCTATCTGTGCCATGCCGATCGCCACCGCTTCGCCATGCCGCACCCGGCCATAACCGGAAAGAGTTTCAACTGCATGGCCAATGGTATGGCCGTAATTAAGGACAGCCCGCAGGCCCCCTTCCCTTTCATCGCGCTCAACCACATCCCCCTTTATCCTGCAGGAGGCAGCTACCACATGCTGCAAGGCGCCCTTGTCACGGGCTTTAAGCTCGGCAACCGAACTTTCGAAAAACCTGAAAAGTTCCTTGTCGAGAACAACTCCGTATTTGAGCGCTTCTGCAAGGCCGCACAAGTACTCCCTCTCAGGCAGCGTATCCAGAGTGGCGAGGTCAGCAAGCACGAAACGGGGCTGATAAAAGGCTCCGATCAGGTTTTTGCCGAGGCGGTGATTGATGCCGGTCTTCCCCCCTACGCTGCTGTCTACCTGGGAAAGCAGTGTGGTGGGGACCTGGACGAAAGGGATGCCGCGCAGAAAGGTAGCAGCGGCATAACCTGCCATATCACCGACGACACCGCCACCAAGGGCCACAATGAAGGCGCCGCGATCCATACCGGAAGAAATCAGCCCATCGTAAATAAGCTCCAGGGTTGCAGAATTCTTGTGCTCCTCGCCATCGGGGATTTCGATCACCAACAGCTCATAACCGGCCGCAGCCAGTGAAGCCCGCACCGTATCAAGATACAGAGCAGAAACAACAGGGTTGGTAATTACCGCAGCCCGCCCTTTCAAGCCGGTTTCGCGGCACAGCCTGCCAAGCTCGCCTAAAATCCCGGCAGCGATATATATGTTGTAGGACCTGTCTCCCAGGCCAACGAGCAGCTTTTCCACTAAAACCCCTTGAGATAAGCCATGTAGCTCTCGTAATTCCTGCGAATCTCGGCAATGCTGTCGCCACCGAATTTCTCAAGAAAAGCATTGGCAATTTCAATGGCAACGACTGCCTCGGCAACCACTGCCGCAGCCGGAACGGCACAGACATCCGATCGCTCAACCGTAGCCTCGATGACACTCTTGCTATCGATGTCCACCGTCCTGAGCGGTTTGTACAGCGTAGGTATCGGCTTCATGGCCGCCCTGACGACAATATCCTCGCCGTTGCTCATGCCCCCTTCGATGCCGCCGGCGCGATTTGTCGTCCGCTTGAAAGTCGATGCAGCAGTGTCATAGACTATTTCATCATGCACCTGGGAACCGGGCGTAGCGGCAGCGGCAAAACCGGTCCCGAACTCCACCCCCTTGATTGCCTGAATGCTTACCAGCGCCATTGCCAGTCTGGCATCCAGCTTTCTGTCCCACTGAACGTAACTGCCAAGGCCTGCCGGCACGCCGCTGACATTAACTTCGACCACCCCGCCGACCGAGTCCCCGTTCTGCTTCATCAGGTCGATATGCTTCTTCATGGCAATGTCCGCATCCGGATCGCAGGTAAACAGCTCAGATTCGGCAAGACGCGCAGCCAACTCGGCATTTGGCAAGTCGGGCCGTTTTGCCTTGATGCCGCCAAGCTCTGTAACGAAACCGCAGATGCTGATGCCGAACTCCGCCAGCAGCGCTTTGGCAACCGCACCCACAGCCACACGCACAGCTGTCTCCCTGGCACTGGAACGCTCCAGGATATTGCGCACATCGCGCTGGTTGTACTTGAGTGCCCCGGTAAGATCGGCATGACCCGGACGGGGTCTGGTAACACGGATACTTTCATCGTAGCAGGCGGGATCGGGGGACATCCTGCTCTCCCAGTTCTCCCAGTCGCGATTGACGACCGCCAGCGTCACCGGCGAGCCGAGGGTCTCTCCCCAGCGGACGCCGGAAAGAATGTTGACCTGATCCTTCTCGATGAGCATTCTGCCGCCGCGGCCATAGCCGCACTGCCGCCTGCCAAGATCACGGTTGATTGCCCCGGCAGAAACCTTCAGACCGGCCGGAACACCTTCAATTATTGCCGTAAGCTGCGGTCCATGGGACTCGCCTGCTGTCAGATAACGTAGCATTGCATTTCCTTTTAGTACGAAAATGCCAGGGAGACCCTGGCATTTTACCATTTCAGACTGGCTTCAGGCCACTAGCTCTGCCTGCAGAGTGATTTACGCAAATAATTATGTTTAAGCCGACGCCACGTCAGCACTAACCCGGTAAACAGCAAGCAGGGTATGGTTGCCGGGAATTTGACGATAACGATTAAAGGTGTGAGCAGCAATCTGGTCAGGATTCTCAGCAACGGATGCTCACGGATAAAGTCAGCGACCGGTGGGCTGTAGGTGTAATAGAACTTGACGAATGCCGTGCCGGCAGCGCTTTGCAGCAGCACATCATCACGGAAATGACGCAGCACCATGACGTGGGGATCGAGATAACTGCCATAGGCGGCCGTGGCAATGAAGCAGCCGCCGCCACCGCCACCACCTGAAGGGGGCTGCGGCACGGTACCACCAGTGCCACCAGTACCGCCGGTACCGCCGGTACCACCAGTGACAGCAGTACCGACAACCAGAATACTCTCGATTGTTGTAGAGGTTGTATTACTGTCCCTTAGCGCCAGAGGGGCAGTATCAGCTGCAGAAACACTGTCCTTGATTTTGAAAGTTACTGTTGTTCCTGAAGTGCTGTCAGGCGTCAGTGTGATCCAGTTCCCCCCCGAAACAATCTGGTAAACGGGAGCAGTGGGCAATGTGGGGAAAGTCACCGCAAAGGTAAGAGTGTCAGCGGCAGTAACGCCATCACTCCTGAACTGCACGGCACTGCTGGGGGAGAAGGTCGACGGCACACCAGTCAAAAGAGTAGTACTGACAGCACTGGATGATGTCATGGCACCGGAGCCGTTGGTAAGGGTGACATTCAGTGTGGTCGCCTGGCCGGTCGGGTCAGTTACATTGATTGTGTATGTTTTCTGAACGGTGATGCCATTCTGGTCAGTCACTGAAATAACACCGGTAAAACTGCCTGCTGCTGTAGGCTTACCGGAGATAACCCCACTGTTAGGATCCAGTGACAAGCCTGTTGGCAGCACCCCGGTTTTCAAAGCCCATGTGTAAGGGGCAATACCGCCGCCATTGGTTAACATGGTAAATGAATAGGCAGTGCCGACAACACCATCGCCTGGCTTGTTACCTCCGGTCGTCGGCGTGGCAATATCCAGAGATGGGTTGATTGTCAAGGTTAGTTGCCTTGTTGCCTGCACGCCAGCAAAATCGACCACTGAAAAAGTGGGTGTATAGTCGTTATTACTCGTAGGCGTACCACTGATTACACCGGTGGCTGTATTGAAACTGAGTCCAGCCGGCAGAGCGCCACCGATGATTGCCCAGTTTATCGGCAATGTTCCGCCATTAATGGCTACTGTTTGAGAGTAGGGGTAGCCGACGACACCGACAGGAAGACTGGTGGTTGCAATGACAGGCACCGGATTGATGGTGATGGATACATTGGACTGGGCCTTTTGACTAGCACTGTCAGTGACCTGAACGTCAAAGGAATACTGACCGCTGGCTGTGGCAGACCCGCTAAAAGCACCTGTGGTCGGGTTAATGGTAATGCCGGGAGGCGGAGAAGCGTGACCAGCACCGGTGAGAATCAGCCAGCCAACAGAACCAGGAGCGCCACCTGTAGCCGTCAGGGAATTCACCTGGGAGCCTGAGTAATCCACGCCGAGTGTCCAGGCACTTAACGCGACAGTGTCAATAGAAATTGATCCGACTCGCAAGGTATAGTTGCGCGTTACCTGAACCGGAGTAGAACTGCCGTCTGCAACTGTAACAGCAACATTATAAGTGCCTAGTGCAGGGCTTGTACCTGATATCAAGCCGGTTGTCGGGTTAATCGACAGGGCAGCCGGTAGGCCGGTTGCGCTCCAGGCAAAAGGAGTGAACCCTCCGGCTGCTACCATCTGTACACTATATGCGCCGCTGTTGCTGGCATCAGGCAGGGCGGAAGAGCTCGGCGAAGTAATGGCAAGCGTATTGGAGCCAACCCCGGAGGCGCTTAGTGCAATAGTCGCACTGCCACCGTCAGAGGTAAGCGTAAAAGAACTGTTGTAACTACCAGAAGATGTCGGCACATAGGTAATGGCATAGTTAGTAGATGCACCAGGGGCTAACACTGCCTTGTTAGTCGGTGCAACTGTGAACGGGTTGGCAGGCAGTGCGGTTATTGCGTCAACATTCAGGGTGACATCACCGGTATTTTTCACAACAATATTCTTTGTAACTGTGGTGCCTGTCTGGACCGCGCCAAAATCAATGACCGCCGGAATCAGCTGGACTGGTGGCGTTGTGGCTGTCAGTATGGTCAACTGGGGCTGGCCGATGGAAAACCGCTGTCCGTATATATCGGAAGCTGTTGTACCGGAAGTTATATTACGTGCATCCTTCCAGACAGCCAGGAACTGCTTGAAGTAAGGATCGTAGGCAATTGATGGCGCCAACTGGTTGCTGGAAGCAGATGAGATAGCGTAGTTGGTGCCGCTAAGTGACCCCTCCGGGTTGACAAACTGCCCGTAAAGGTCAATGTTCGCGGCAGAGGTCGTACTGTTTCTCTCATCCTGCCACATGACAAAATAGCGCTGATTCACTGCATCATAACTTACAAAGGGCTTCGTCTGGCGAGAGTTGGTAATAATCAAGTCATTGCTGCCAGTCCCTGCGCTGTCCTGGAACGATAAAATTCTGTTGCTATTATACAGACCACCGCCAGAGTTGATCAGCTGGCCGTAAACCTTGGTATTCGGGCCGTCCCGCATATCTTCCCAGGCAACCAGGAATTTATGGGGTGAACTGGAGTCGTCAAAAGCAAGAGACGGATTTGTGGCAGTTTCAGCATTTTCTAGACTATCAATGCGAGTAGATTGCGCTGATGTTGCTAAAAACTGCTTGTCAAAAACCCCATAGACATGAACTTTACCATCATCTCTATTACCGACTGTAAATTCACCAGTCACCAACCCTTTTGTAGGGTCTAGTGTGCATTTAATAGTAGCTGTATTGCTAACACCCTCCCAGACAAAAAGAGCTTCCGGCGACGTACTGTCAATGGCAAGGGCAGGATTGTTAAATGAAGTAAAAAATTCATATTTTTCAGTAATTTCTGTTGCCGTTTCACTTCTTTCAAACATGCGACCCGTTGTGGTCATAAAGTTGCGAATTAGATCAGCTTCGGCATTGCCCAGGGCGTTCGTTTGCTTTGATAAATCGGTCCCTTTAAGCCTTAAGTACCCAGGGAAGCTGTTGTCTCCGGAAGATCCGGTGAAAGGAACCCCCCAACACAAGGTTGAAAAATAGCTGTTACTTGTCAGAGACTCAACCCATCCCAGCCAGAATTCATCCCTTACAGGATCGTAGACGATTTTCGGATTTTTTCTCGATTGTAACTTATGCACGCTGTTGCCAGGAGTTGCTATATAGTAATCATAGGATACGTCGAGTGGGAAGTCGTGATTTCCTGCAGCAGCATCCCAAGTAACTGAAATAAGACCCGTCTTGTAATTCACAGTCCCCTTCAAATAACCAGCCAGAGTCCCATCACCCACATCCTGCGCCAAAACGGGAGAAGCAGGCGTTGATGGGCTGCGTTTAACAGTGACAGTCCCTAAGACTATGGGTTTGAAACTTGCTCCTAACGTTACTGATGTAGCAGCTAAACTACTATGATTCAGAAAAACAGCAGATTCAGTCTTGGAGCCATTGGGAGCTTTCAAGTAATCTTTGGTGCCGGTGAAACCGACAGCAACCGGTGCAGAGACAACTACTGCAGGTGCACTGCATGTGTTGGCCGAAGTGTCATAGGAGGGCACACCTGTTATCGATGCATATTTTACATAACCTGATGATGCATTGCCTTCAGTGTCCTGCCAGGTAACCACCAGTTTTCCGCCGGGTCTGTAGGCGACCTGCGGAAGAGTCTGGTTACCGGCCAAACCGTTGGCAGCTGTTCCTGTTAACTGAAATTCAGCACCGCAGCCACTTCCATCGGGGTTAACAAACTTCCCCCAGATATCGGCACCTGACAGCTTGCTGTTATCTGCCGGGAAATCGGATGTTGTCTTTGTACGATTACGCCAATCCTCCCAGACGACAAAATAGAGTTTTTTATCCAACATGTAGATGACTTGAGGATTCTGCTGATCTTCACTGGCGACGGAAATCTGGATCTCTCCGCCGACAAGCTTGGCAGCTACTTTTGCTCCTGGTGCAAGTTTCTTGCTCCCGTCGCCACCACCAGAACAGCCTGAAAGTGCAAGCAGGAAGATAATGATAAGGCTGCTCAATATACTCATTAGCCCTGAGTTTGATCTGCATTGATTTCGCATCTGAATACCTCGTACTGTTTTACCTGGAAAATGCCTGCGACATACTAATCAACTGCCAAATAATTTTACAATGCTGCAACAGCCGCGATTTCTGTTCTAGAAAGGCCATCGGAGCTGGCAGTTATTAAAATTGTTGTAGCATATGTTTTTATTGGAAAACTTTGTGTCCAGACCACCTTGCCGGTTAAATCTGTTTTGAGAGTTCCTGAGGACACTGCAGGATCAGTAACCAAAGTACCGGTGCCATCTTTGCCTGACTGTACCGCAGTTATGTTAACAGGTATTCCGGTGAGCGCGCTGCCTGCCCGGCCTGGTGAAACTACAACAGTGGCCTGCAGGACTGCAAATCCAGCGGCTGACGTTACGGAAGGGGACAAGGTCAATGTGCCATTGGTGTTGCCATTCGATCCACAGCCGGCACTAACCAAAAGAGCAATGGAAACGATTACTGTTTTTACTATATTCTTTATTGTCATTTAAACCCGCTCCCTAATTCATTATTTTCGGTGTAATAAAAATCAGCATCTCGTTTTTAAT
>VEOV01000240.1 GCA_012026855.1 Geobacter sp. | reverse complement strand
GTGCTTGCCTTTGAGGAGCTGGACGAAGACGATTCAGCGAAAATGTTCATGAAGGTCGACAATCCCGGCAACTGCATCGGCTGCCAGGCTTGCGGCAGGACTTGCTCGAAGAAGTGCTTCGAGTTTGAGCCGGTGGTTCTCTGATAGGAGGCTGTCATGTTAATTGCTGTCGCCACAAAAGACGGTAAAGAGATCAACCAGCACTTTGGCCACGCCGAGCGGTTCCTCATCTACGACGTATCTGACGCCGCGGTGAAGCTGGTGGATGAGAAAAAGGTGGAACGCTACTGCACCTACGACGAGGCCCATCCGCTGCGAGGCCATGTGCTGCGCGGCATGGCAACCGCCCTTGAGGGGTGCAGCGCCATCGCCTGCTCCCAGGTGGGGCCGGCTCCGCAAGAGGAGATGGCCCGGCTCGGCTTCCCGGTCTATGCCCTGCAGGGGGAGATAAAACCGGCTCTGGTGGACCTGTCCAAGGTACTTTAGCTGCTGTCAGCAACGCTCAATCACAACGAGGTGATGCCCCATGTCCGAATCAGGTTTTAATCTGTGCAATCTCCCCCCATGGGTCATCGCCTCACGTCATTTCAACGAGCACCCCCAGCATCTGGAAATCCAGGGGGTGCGCCTGGCCAACCGTCACTTTTTCCAGAAGCTGGACGCCATGGAGAGTGCTGCCGAGCGCGCCGAGGCGTTCAACGACTACATGTCGGTGAAGTACCAGCTCCACCACTGGCAGAGCCATACCGAAACCGCCCGCAAGAGCCTGAAAAACAGCTACCTCCGCTTCCTGCGGGGCTGGATGATGGACGCCACCTCCGTGGAGGGGGCCGTGCTCAAAGGGTGGGTCGAAAGCCGCATGGGAATCCCGCCATCCTTCCACAAGCTGCCTATTTCCGGCATCCATGCCGGGGAGTACCTCACCTATGCCATTGACCGCACCAAGGGGAGCGCCCGCACCAATGCCATCAATGCCCAGCTGGACCTGCTCTACGAATACTGCCAGTACGAACTGGAAAAAGCGGCAGCCGGCAAAACCTTTTACCGGCTGTTCCGGGGTACCAATGACGCCAATGATTACCAGCTGATCGAGGCCGTCGGCAAGCGCGAACAGATTGTCAGGCTGAACAACCTGGTCTCCTTCACCGATAGCGAAGAGCGGGCCTGGGAATTCGGCGACACGGTCTGGGAGATCCAGGCGCCCCGGGCCAAGATATTTTTCTTCGACAAGCTGCTGCCGAACAACATTCTCAAGGGGGAGGGTGAATACCTGGTCATCGGCGGCGAATACCGTGTCAGGCGGATCATGTGCACACTGTAAGGACAAAAAAAGAGTCACACGGTGTGGGCCATGTGACTCTCTTTCACTCTAGCTAGTCAGAGTGTTCCGGTTATTGTTGCCGTAGTGCTATGCACCACCTTCATAGGCTTCATTCAGATCTCTTTTTTCTGCATCAAGTTTTCTCTGCAGAATCCTGAGTTCCTCGTTGGTGTAGACTGTTGACCCCTTGTTAATTTCGCCCTGTATAAATTCAATCCTGTTCTGGATCGATTCTGCCCGGTCACCACAGTTCATGGCAACAATCAGACATACATCCTTACCAGGATTCATAGCTGCAGGTTCCCTTTCCGGCACTACGGAAAGATCATCGGCAAGAACCGGGACTGAAATTATCAGCAGAGTGGCGGCTGTTAAAGCCAATTTATTTATAAGACGTCTCATGGCCAACTCCTTCTGATTTGGTTTAGCTTCTTATGGTTTTACTGTACGCGACTCGTTTATTTTTTGCAAGTGAATTTCGTTTTCATTTACACGCCGACGTAATTATTTTTACTGCAGGAATTGAGCAGCAGTGCCACCCTACCCCAGACAGGCCTTGGCCATGAAACTGGTCACCAGCTGCAGCACCTTGTCCTGCTGCTCACGATGGGGTACGTGGCCGCACTTTTCCAGAATCGCCACCTGGGACGGCCCCTTCACGCCGCCGGCAATGCGGCGGGGAAATTCAAGCGAGCCGTACTCATCCAGATCACCATGGATCGCCAGCACCGGGCAGAAGACTTTGCTTAAGTAAGGCTCCAGAGTCCAGGAACTGAAGGCCGGTGACAGCCAGGTCTCGGTCCAGGCATCTAGCACCCACTGCGCCTTGTCCCCGTGCCACCTGGCCAGTTTGTTGAGCTGCCCGGGGCTCTGAAACAGTTCCTTGGCCGCGATGATCCCCTCTCTGGTGCGCGGCTCGACAAAAGCCTGGGCCGATTCCGTGACCACCAGGTCGCAAGCGGCGCCGAGCGCAGCAGCAATCATGATTACCATGGCGCCGCCAACGCTATGACCGAACAGGGAGAACCTGTTGATCCCCAGTGCCGCCCGCACTGCCGGGAAATAGATCTCTGCCTCCTCCCCGATAAAATTGACCGACGGCAAGCCGCTGCGCGCCGTCGATCTGCCAAAACCAAGCCGGTCATAGGCAACAACCGGCCGCTGCAGAGTGAGGGCCAGTGCTTCGGGAAAGTCGCGCCACAACTCCACACACCCGAGGGAATCGTGCAGGAGCACCATGGGAGTGCCGGAAGAGACCGCTTCAGGGGTCCATTGCCGCACAAAGACAGTTCCGCCGGGAACGTCAACCAAGGCATCTTCCGTATTTACAATATTCATTGCGGGTTCCTGGGAGTTACGGCAGAAGGCGCAAGCGCTGGCTTCGCGCCGTATTCGCGCAGTGAAATGACCCCGCTGTCGTCAAGCTGTAGCTCGGCATACTGGGTCCCATCTTCGCAGCGAAATATCACCCCTGCCCCGTCCTGACTAAGCCTTGCCGATTGCAGCTGACGGCTCCCGAGAAACGCGTTCGCCGCACTCAGGTACTGATTGACAATAGCCTGAGCCTCCGCATCCCTCTGATCAGAGTAGGAAGTGTGGCTAACCACCTGCCGCACGGCGCTGGCCAGAGTGGCGAATCCCACCAGCCTGCCTTGGGCGAACCAGCTTCTGATGGCATCCATTACTACTTGCCCAGTGGCCAAACAATTCACCTGCGGACAATCGAGTGCGCCGAACAGCAGCGGCTGCAAGGTGATGATCACGCTCAAAGCTCTCTTAGTGCGTGCCGCAGGTGAGTCTGCTGCTGCCAGGTCCAGATATATCCGGTAGTAATCGCAAAACTCCTGTGGCGTGCTGGCCTGACTTACCGCGAAAGCCGCAGCCTCCTGCAGCAATGACAGCACTTGCTCACCCTGCAGCGACGGCAGACGCAGCAGTTCGCAGATCGCCAGGCTGTCGTCCATATCCAGCATCTGGAACAACGGAGCGGTAGCTACGCCGAGTTCGGCAAGAAAACTTGTACCGGCAGCGAGATCGCTGCGGGTAGCCAGCTGGTGAACCTCCAGCACACGGCAGACAGCTGCTCTGCAGGGCGCACTGTCATCGCCACTCTCGGCCTGGGCCAGCAAGCGTAAATCGCTGAGACCAAGGGTCATCAACTTGACAGGACTGACCATCAACTCCAGCTGGGGGAGCAGAGCAAGTCGCGAGCCATGCAGTCCCTGCTGCACTGAGGCGAGCAATTCGCTTTCGTCCGAAAAGTTGTAACGAACTGTTTGATTCTGGGTAGCCCAGGCAAACCACTGGTTGCCGCCGTCGATAAAACTCAGGGTGAGGCGACAGAGTTCGGAAAGGGATGTCGATTGGGTGACGATCCGTCCTGCTATAAAAAGGCTCATCGTGATGCCTCCTTGTCAATTGTTGGCGGGTGAGGGGCTATTTGTAAATGTGCGGATCGCAGCTGGCATGTAAGAATCAGTGAGTCGTCTGGCCAACTGGCCCGTTGCCACATCGTGGAGAGCACCTTGAGCAACTTTCGAAAGCGCAACGGGTTGCCGCTGAGCCGCGAGCGTTAGCGAGACGGCTCCAGTGGCGTGTTGGGTGTCGCTTTTCCGGCTCGGATTACTTCAGCACAAAACTCTTTTCCACTTTTTGGACAGTCCTTCTCAGCCTTTTTCAGGATCTTCTGCCACCGTTCTGCCGGAACCGTTTCACTCCAGATTCGTTTGTAGATAAAGGTTTTAAAGTCTTTGTTTTCTTTGGTGTACTTGAGCATTTCTGGCAGTTTCTGCCATTGATTCGCCCAAAGTACTGAAATCGCCTCGTCGAATCCCTCTGCAATGCCACCATCATCACAATGGCCGAAGTCCCTGAAAGCGCGGCTGACGTTCTTCCATGAGTCGAGGTAGTCAGTCACCGTTTCAGCGGCATAC
>VEOV01000169.1 GCA_012026855.1 Geobacter sp. | reverse complement strand
CCGCCACTCTGTGCCGATAATGCGGCCATGCTGGCTGTGCCGGGGGATTTCTATCTGGTAAACGGAATTTGTGACGGTGACGGCGATGCCCTGCCTAACTGGCCCCTTGACACAATCACTGCAGAACTATCCGGGAGGTTTGCATGGGCGGACTAAGGGCAGTAAAAATGCTTGGCCAGAACTTTCTCCATGACAGGGGGGTGATTGCCAGGATCATTGAAGCAGTTGCCCCGGCAGCTGCCGACAATATCCTGGAGATCGGCCCGGGCCAGGGGGCCATAACCCGAGAGCTGGTTGCCTCGGGGGCAAACCTGGTGGCAGTCGAACTGGACAGGCGGTTTGCACCGCTGCTGACGGCAGAATTCGCCGGCAATCCACGGGTAAGGATTGTCGAGGCCGATATTCTCGAAGCTGACCTGGAGGAGCTTCTTGGTACCGGCTCCAGTTGGAAGGTTGCGGCAAATCTGCCGTACAATATCTCCTCCCAGGTACTGATCAAGTTCCTGGATACACCGAAACTTTTCTCCCGACTCGTGCTGATGCTCCAGAAAGAGGTGGGGGACAGGCTCTGCGCCGCTCCGGCAACAAAGGAGTACGGCATCCTGACCCTGTTCTGCTCACTGCATTACGATGTCCGCCGGGAGTTCATTGTCCGGCCTGGTTCCTTCCATCCCGTGCCCAAGGTTGACTCTGCCGTGCTCGTCTTCAAGGGGCTTGGTAGTCCCCGTGAAGATGTGGGTGATGAAAGGCTTTTCAGGCGCGTCGTCAAGGCAGCCTTTTCCCAGCGGCGCAAGACACTCTGGAACTGTCTCAAATCTGCCGGACTGGCGAGTGACGAGCAGCTGACGGCAGTGCTGGCTTCATGCGCCATAGCCCCGAGACGTCGTGGTGAAACCCTGTCTCTGAAGGAGTTTGCCGCCATGACCAGAGCGCTGCTTCCCGTGGCTGAAAACGGCTTAAAATAGTGGCAGAGCTGCTGCTGCTGTGCTATAAATTCTTATTTAAATCAACTCTGGAGAACTCGGATGAAGATATCGGTAATCGGTAGTGGTTATGTAGGTCTGGTGGCAGGCGCCTGCTTTGCTGAAAGCGGCAACAGCGTAATCTGTGTGGATATAGACGAAGCCAAGATCGAAGGACTCAAAAACGGCATAATCCCCATCTACGAGCCTGGTCTCAAAGAGATGGTGCTGCGCAACTTTGCTGACGGCCGCCTCTCATTTACCACCGACATTGAAGCCGCTGTCAAGAGCTCCCTGATAAACTTCATTGCCGTCGGCACCCCACCTGGTGAAGACGGCTCAGCCGATCTCAAATATGTTTTGGGCGTTGCCGCCACTATCGGCAAGCATATGCAGGGCTACAAGATCATCGTCGACAAGTCAACCGTCCCGGTCGGTACTGCCGACAAGGTCAGGTCCGCCATCCAGAATGAACTTGATGCCCGCGGCACGGGGCTCGAATTCGATGTGGTCTCCAACCCCGAATTCCTCAAGGAAGGGGCTGCCATCGACGATTTCATGAAGCCTGACCGGGTGGTCATCGGCACCGACAACGTCCGCACCGCCGAGATCATGAAGGAACTGTACGAGCCGTTCATGCGCAAGAACAACCGGATGATCGTAATGGATATTCGCAGTGCCGAAATGACCAAATATGCAGCCAATGCCATGCTCGCCACCCGCATCTCCTTCATGAACCAGATTGCCAACCTGTGCGAAAGGATGGGGGCCGATGTTACCGCAGTCCGGGAAGGGATCGGCTCCGACTCCCGCATCGGCTATGATTTCCTCTTCCCCGGCCCTGGTTACGGCGGTTCCTGCTTCCCGAAGGATGTCAAGGCACTGGTCAAGACAGCGGAAGAGTGCAGCTATGATTTCCTCCTGCTCAAGGCTGTGGAAGAGGTCAATGAAAGACAGAAAGGGGTGCTCTCCAGCAAGGTCCGCAACCTGATCGGCAGCGGCAGTGACAAATCCCTTCAAGGGAAAACCATCGCCTGCTGGGGACTGGCCTTCAAACCCCGCACCGACGACATGCGTGAAGCCCCATCACTGACAATAATCGAAGATTTCCTGGCTGCCGGGGCAACTGTCAAGGCCCATGATCCTGAGGCTCTCAAGGAAGCAAAGCACTACTTCGGCGACCGGATAACTTACAGTCACAACCAGTACGAGATACTGGCCGGGGCAGATGCCCTGGTCATCATTACCGACTGGAGTGAATACCGTAATCCTGACTTTGACCGGATGCTGACCGAGCTCAAGACCCCGCTCGTGGTCGACGGCAGGAACCTGTACAAGCCTGTCAAGATGAAGGAGAGCGGCTTTGACTATGTACCCCTTGGTCGCTGTGCCGGCGGTATCAGCCAGGGTGCCAGATAATGCGCATTCTGGTCACCGGCGGCGCCGGCTTCATAGGTTCGCACCTGTGTGAAAGATTGCTCGGTGAAGGGCATGATGTCATCTGCCTGGATAATTTCTTCACCGGCAGCAAGGATAATATCATCCACCTCATGGACAGTCACCGCTTCGAGCTGGTGCGCCACGACATCACCGAGCCGATCCTCCTGGAAGTGGACCGGGTCTACAACCTTGCCTGCCCTGCTTCTCCGGTCCACTACCAGTACAACCCGGTGAAAACCATCAAGACCAGCGTCATGGGGACCATCAACATGCTAGGCCTTGCCAAGCGGGTCAAGGCACGCATCCTCCAGGCATCCACCTCCGAAGTCTACGGTGATCCCCAGATACATCCCCAGACCGAAAGCTACTGGGGCAATGTCAACCCCATCGGCATCAGAAGCTGTTATGACGAAGGGAAGCGGGTCGCAGAGACGCTGATGATGGACTATCACCGTCAAAACGGCGTGGATGTCAGAATCATCAGGATTTTCAATACCTACGGGCCGAGAATGGCCGAGAACGACGGCAGGGTAGTTTCCAACTTCATCCTGCAGGCGCTGCGCGGCCAGGATATCACTGTTTATGGTGACGGCAGCCAGACCCGCTCCTTCTGTTTTGTCTCTGACCTGGTGGAGGGGATCATCCGGATGATGGAGTGTGACAACTTCATCGGACCGGTTAACCTTGGCAATCCTGCCGAAACCACCATTCTGGAATTCGCCGAAAAGATCATCAGACTTACCGGCAGCAGCTCTAAAGTAATCTTCAAACCGCTTCCGGCAGATGACCCGAAACAGCGGCAGCCTGATATTACCCTGTCCGGCACAAAGCTTGGCTGGCAGCCGACAGTGCCTGTGGAAGATGGCCTGAAAAAGACGATCGATTATTTCGCAGCCCTTGTGTAGCCCATGTCCGGGGTGGTCATGCAGAGACGTTTGTTCATAATTCCAATACTTGCTGTCACTTTTATCCTCTATTTTACCGTGTTCGGTGACAGGGGGCTGCTCCGGATTTATCATCTGAGCAGGGAGAAACAGGAGGTACAGCGGCGTCTTGAGTCCATCAAGGATGAGAACATGAAGCTGGTCAGGGAGGTAGACGCTCTCAAGAATGACAAGCGTTACCTGGAGAGTATCGCCAGAAGAGATTTCGGCATGGTGCGGAAAAATGAAGTTATCTATCAGTTCCCCCAATCAGCCCCGCCAGCTAAACCAGCAGAATAGGAGGTTCCCATGAGTAGTGTGCAGAACTGCCTAATTTGTGCCTGGCGCGCAAACTGCGCCAAACGTTTTTCAATAGCCGATTCCGGTGCAAGATGCCCTGACTTTTCCCGGGACGTATCCATCAAGATGAAAAGTGATGACGAAGATAAGCAAGACAGGAAGGAGCAGGATAAGTGATTGTAAAAGAATTGTTACGCAAGAAGCTTAAAGCTGCACTTGAAGAATGCCGCGCTGCCGGCACTCTTGTGTCAGCCGAGTTTCCGCCTGTTGTGATTGAAATTCCTGCTGATCCGGCCCATGGGGATTTTGCCACCAATGTTGCCATGCAACTTGCCAGGAGCGAAAAGAAAGCGCCCCGGGTTGTAGCCGCTGTCATTTGCGACCAATTGGCAGCCTCTGTTGATATTTTTGAAAAGCTCGACATTGCCGGTCCCGGCTTTATCAATTTTCGTCTCAAGCCTGGTTTCTGGCAGGGGCTCATCAGCGGCATGCTCTCTGCCGGTGACAGCTACGGCCACTCGGCAACCGGGGCAGGGCGGAAGGTCCAGGTTGAGTTTGTCAGCGCCAACCCTACCGGTCCGCTGCATATCGGTCATGGCCGTGGGGCAGCCATCGGCGATACCCTCTGCCGGCTGTTTGCGGCCACTGGCTGGGACGTCAGCCGGGAATTCTATTACAACGATGCCGGTCAGCAGATTGCCAATCTGGCCCGTTCCGTTCAGTCTCGCTGTCTGGGCATCGAGCCGGGCGACCCCACCTGGCCTGAGGACGGCTATCAGGGTGAATACATTGTCGAGCTTGCCAGGGCATACCTGGCAGGTGAGTCGGTAACTGCGGATGGCAAGGTGGTAACTGCTTCAAAAGATCCGCAGGATCTGGACGGGATTCGTTGTTTTGCCGTTGCCGCCCTGCGGCGGGAGCAGGATCTCGATCTGCAGGCGTTCGATGTCAGCTTTGACAATTACTTCCTCGAATCTTCCCTCTACAGCGACGGTCTGGTGGAGAGCGCTGTCCAACGGATCATAGCCAAAGGGCACACCTACGAGCAGGACGGCGCTTTGTGGCTGAAGACCACTGACTTTGGTGATGACAAGGACCGGGTCATGCGCAAGTCTGACGGCGGTTATACCTATTTTGTGCCAGACGTGGCCTATCACCTGAACAAATGGGAGCGGGGTTTCGTCAGGGTTGTCAATGAGCAGGGGGCGGATCATCACAGCACCATAACCCGTGTCAGGGCAGGTCTGCAGGCGCTTGACGCCGGCATCCCCCTTGGCTGGCCCGAGTATCTGCTCCATCAGATGGTGACGGTCATGCGGGGCGGCGAGGAGGTCAAGATCTCCAAGCGGGCCGGCAGTTATGTCACCCTGCGCGATCTGATCGATGAAGTGGGGCGTGATGCTACCAGATACTTTTTCCTGATGCGCAAGCCCGATTCCCAGCTGGTTTTTGACATCGATCTGGCAAAGGACCAGTCCAGCGACAATCCCGTCTACTATGTGCAGTATGCCCATGCCCGGATCTGCAGGATCTTTGAATCCGCTGCCGAAGGCAACCTGTCAGCTGCGGCAGATCAGGCGGCACTGCTCGTCACAGTTGAAGAGCTTGATATCATCAGGAAGTGTGCTGCTTTCCCGGAAATGGTCGAAGCGGCTGCCGTGAATTTCGAACCACACAGGATTACCACTTTCCTCCATGAGCTGGCAGCTTTGCTGCACTGCTTCTATAACAGGCACAGGGTGCTTGGTGATGACAGAAATCTGACCGAGGCCAGGCTTTATCTCCTGGCAGCCGTCAGGCAGGTGATTGCCAATGGTCTTGCGCTGCTTGGTGTTTCCGCACCGGAGAGGATGTAGAACGTGAGGGATTACAGTGAAAGACGGCAGCTGCGGACAACGCCGCCACCCAAACGGCCATCAATTCTGCCATCGCTATTGCTGATCTTCTGTCTCATGCTGGTTTCTTTTGCTGCCGGTGGCGGGACCGGTTGGTACCTGCTCCGCCCCGGTGGGAAGTTCTACAAGGCCCCGCCAGCTCCGCCCCAACCGGAGGCACCGAAAAAAGAGGCTGCTCTCCCGCCCCAGGGTGAGCCGATTGCGCCTGCTGGCGCGGACCAGGGCAGCAAGGCCCCTGCCCAGGCTCCGGCCGGCAAGGGTTCCGCCGCACCGCCGCTTACCTTTTACAACACACTGCAAAAAGGGAACAAGGGTTTGATTGGCACCGGTATCAATCAGCCCAAGGAAGGCACCCCGCCGCCTCCCGCGAAGCCTGCTGCTCCGGCCGTGAATACTAATTGATGGAAAACTTTTTTCTCAAACTCTCCATAATGCTGGTGCCTGGACTCATGGCGATTACCTGCCATGAAGTATCCCACGGCTATATTGCCATGCTCCGGGGTGATAACACTGCCAGGAGCCAGGGGCGACTGACCCTGAATCCGCTCAACCATCTCGATATTATCGGTACCTTGATGATTATTATTGTCGGCATCGGCTGGGCAAAACCGGTGCCGGTCAACTTCAATAATCTGCGCAACCCGAAAAGGGACATGATCTGGGTGGCTGCTGCCGGCCCGGTTACCAATATGCTGCTGGCAGCTCTGTCCGCCTTTGTCCTCAGGATGACAGTTGCCCTTACCGCCCCGGTGCCGGACAGCTCCTGGCTGCAGCTGTTTCTTGACCCGATAGTGCTGATGCTGGCATTTTCGGTCTACATCAACCTGCTGCTGGCACTGTTCAACCTGATTCCGATCCCGCCGCTCGATGGGGGCAGGGTGCTTACCGGCCTCCTCCCTTACCGGCAGGCGCTCTTTCTCTCCCGCATCGAGCCTTATGGCATGGTGATCATCATCATGCTGGTGTTTTTTACCGATATTTTCAAATACGCGATCTATCCGTTCCTGAACCTGGGCGTGCATTTTCTGGCCGGGTCAGAGAGCAGGCTGGTTTTTTCGGTCACCCAATAT
>VEOV01000072.1 GCA_012026855.1 Geobacter sp. | reverse complement strand
CCTCCTGCCTGGTGACCGGCTTCGACATCCTCTTCTTCTGGGTTGCCCGGATGATGATGATGGGGCTCCATTTCATGGACGAGGTGCCGTTCAAGGACGTCTATATCCATGCTCTGGTGCGGGACGCCCAAGGGCAGAAGATGAGCAAGTCCAAGGGGAACGTTATTGACCCGCTGACCGTCATCGATCAGTACGGCACCGATGCCTTCCGCTTTACCCTGGCAGCCTTTGCTGCCCAGGGGAGAGACATCAAGCTGGCCGAGGAGCGAATCTCCGGCTACCGTAATTTCTGCAATAAGGTCTGGAATGCCGCCCGCTTCACCCTGATGAATCTTGAGGGCTTTGAGCCAACCGGCAAAAGCCTTGCAGGGCAGGCACTTGCCGAAGCTGACAAGTGGATTCTGCACCGCTTGAACGAAACCATCAGCGCCACCAACGAGGCCTTGACGGAATACCGCTACAACGAGGCGGCCATGGGGCTTTACCAGTTTACCTGGAGCGAGTTCTGCGACTGGTATCTGGAACTGTCCAAGCGGGACCTGTACGGCAGCGATGCGCAGCGCAAGCAGACGGCACAGTATGTTCTCTGGTACGTGCTGGAACAGCTGCTGTGCCTGCTGCACCCGTTCATGCCGTTCATTACCGAGGAAATCTGGCAGGCTCTGCCGGGAGCAAAAGCAGTTCCGAGCATCATGCTGGCTGCGTACCCTGAGCCGTGCGAAGGTCGCCGCTTCCCGGAGGCTGCTGCCAGAATGGAGTGGGTCATGGCGGTAATTTCAGCTATCCGCAACATCCGTGGCGAGATGGAGGTGCCCCCTTCCAGAGAGATTGCGGTCATCCTCTCCTGCGCTACTGAAGAGAGCCGGCTGCTGATGAAGCATAACGAGGGGGCAATCATTGCTTTGGCAAGGGTTGCCGACCTGGCAATCGGCGTCAATATCGACAAGCCGGAGGATGCCTCCATCCAGGTGGCCGGTGATGTCCAGATCTTTGTGCCGCTGAAAGGGATGGTAGATACGGTGGCTGAGGCAGAGCGCCTTAACAAGGAGATCGGCAAGATCGACAAGGATATCGAGGTCTTTGCCAAAAAACTGGAGAATCCCTCGTTTGTGGATCGTGCCCCTGCCGATGTTGTGGCCAAGGAGCGGGAGAAACTGGCCGAAGCCATGGCAAAGCGGGGAGTACTGGAAGAGAGCCTGAAGAAGATCCGGGCGCTCTAACTGCTTGCCGAAAGGAGCCTTATGTATTTCCCGCTGCAGTTTTACATAGTTGTTTTTGTCTTAGGCGCGGTGGTCGGCTCTTTTCTCAATGTCTGCATCTACCGGCTGCCGGCGGAGAAGTCGATCGTTTTTCCGCCGTCAGCCTGCCCATTGTGCGGTTATCAAATCCGCTGGTTTGACAACATTCCCATTGTCAGCTTTCTGCTGCTCGTGGCAAAATGCCGCTCCTGCAAGGCGCCTATCTCCTGGCGTTATCCCCTGGTGGAGGCGCGGAACGGCTTTTTGACCCTGCTGCTCTTCATCAAATTCGGCGTTTCCCTTTCCTTTCTGGCGCTCTTCATCTTCTGTTCCGCTCTGGTGGTCATCACCTTTATCGATCTGGATCATCAGATCATCCCAGATGAGATTTCGCTGCCGGGGATTGTCGTCGGTTTCATCTTTGCATTATTCCTCCCCTGGAACAGTTGGTTGACCTCCCTGCTCGGCATTCTGCTCGGTGGTGGTTCACTCTTCCTGGTGGCCTGGGGTTACGAGAAGCTGACCGGCAAAGAGGGGATGGGTG
>VEOV01000350.1 GCA_012026855.1 Geobacter sp. | reverse complement strand
GGCGTAAGCGGCAATCATCATCCCCTCGATGATGCAGAACGGGTCGCCCTCAAGAATCGAGCGGTCCATGAAAGCGCCTGGGTCCCCTTCGTCGGCGTTGCAGATGAGATATTTCTTGTCGCCAGGGCTGGCAGCACAGAAGGACCACTTCATACCGGTAGGGAAACCGCCGCCCCCTCTGCCGCGCAGTCCGGATTTTTTCACCTCGTCAATTACTTCAGCAGGCTTCATGCTCTTGACGCACTTTTCAATGGCCTTGAAGCCATCTTCTTCAAGATACGCTTCGAGGCTGTCAGGATCGATCTGGCCGCAACCGGTCATGACCACCCGCATCTGCTGATCAACGAAGGTATTGTAATAAGGCTTGGCCTTACGTTTTTCCAGGATGGTCTGGGCAACAATGTGTTCGTCGACTATTTTTTCGACCTCTTCCGGCAAAACGAAGTCATAGGTGACACGACCCAGTTCAGGCGTAATAACATCAACCAGAACATCATTGGCGCAAAGGCCACGGCAGCCTGTCTTGATAACGTCACAGCGCTTGCCGACAGTGGCATTAACGCCTTTCTCAGTGATAACACGGACAAATTCGGCTTCAACCTTCTTGGCGCCGGCAGAAATACCACCAGTACCTTGACAGATCAGAATCTTGATTGCTTCGCCCATAACGTTTCTTATCCTCTGTGGAGTCTTTAGGGATCTACTTCATCGGCCGCTGGTTATACTCGGCGACAATTTCGTCTACCTTCTGCACTGTCATCTTGCCGAAAGTATCGTCATTGACCATGGCCAGAGGTGCCATACCGCAGGCACCGAGACAGGCTACTTTTTCAAAGGTATAGCGCAGGTCAGGTGTCGTCTCTGCATGGCCGATACCCACTTTTTCAAAGAAGGTATCAACTATGCGCGGTGCGCCCTGAACGTGACATGCCGTACCGACGCAGACGCGAATAATGTACCGGCCACGTGGTTTCAGGTGAAACTGGGCATAAAAGGTCAATACGCCAAAAATCTGGCTGGGATAGACATTCAGCCGCTCGGCAACCAGATCAATCGTTGGTTTAGGAACGTAGCCGTACTCTTCCTGAATCCCCTGCAATACCGGCATCAGATTGCCAGGCAGGGTAAGGTACTTGTCAATAATCTGATTCGCCGCAGTGAGATCGATCTCTTCTTCGTTCACAATCTCTTCAGTTTTACTATTTTCGGCGGGAGCGTTACTCATGAAAATCCATCTCCTTTTCAGGGAGTTTAACGGTCGATTTCACCCAGAACGATATCCAGGGTACCAATTACAGCTACCAGGTCAGCAATCATAGCGCCTTTTGCCATCCTCTCGATAGCCGAAAGATTGACAAATGAAGGCGGACGGACTCTCATCCTGTAAGGCTTGGTGCTGCCGTCACTGACGATATAATAACCAAGCTCCCCCTTCGGAGCCTCAACTGACTGGTAGACCTCACCTTCGGGGACAGCAAAACCTTCACTGGCAAGCTTGAAATGGTGGATCAGACCCTCGATCGAGTTATAGACGTTCTCTTTAGGCGGATAGCAAACCTGCGGTTCAGCGGCAAGGACCGGGCCAGGCTTCAGTGACTTCAATGCCTGGTCAATAATCTTCACCGCTTCGCGCATTTCAACCAGACGCACTTTGTAACGGTCGTAGGTGTCACATTTTTCACCGACCGGCACCTTGAAATCATACTTGTCATAACCACTGTAAGGATTATCACGACGCAGATCCCAATCTACTCCGGAGCCACGCAGGGCCGGACCGGTAATACCGGCATCAATGGCATCTTCTGCTGAAATAACGCCATTGCCGATTGTTCTCTGCAGCCAGATGGTGTTTTTGGTAAGCAGCCCTTCGTAAGTATCGAAATGTGCGGGGAATGTATCGAGAATTTCCTGCACATCCTTTTCAAAACCGGCATAGACGTCAGCAGAAAGCCCGCCAACGCGGTAGTAATTGCTGGTCATCCTGGCGCCGGACAGTTTCTCATAGATGCTCATTACCTTCTCGCGCTCGCGGAAGCAGTAGAGGAATACGGTCATGGCGCCGATATCAAGCGCATGGCAGGCGAGCCAGACAAGGTGAGACTTGAGACGGGTAAGCTCGGCAGTGATCACACGAACCGTCTGAGCCCTTTCAGGCACCTCCAGGCCGAGCAGCTTCTCGACTGCCAGCACATAGCCGAGGTTGTTGCTCATCGGAGCCAGATAATCCATCCTGTCGGTAAGCGGCAGCGTCTGGTGATACGTTCTGTGCTCGGAAAGCTTTTCGATACCGCGATGCAGATAGCCGATGTGCGGCGTAATCTTTTCAATGATTTCGCCATCCAGCTCGATTATCAGACGGAGCACCCCGTGTGTTGACGGATGCTGCGGTCCCATATTTACTGTCATTGTCTCTTTTTGTGCCATTGATATTCACCCCTGCAGAGTGTTGAAAACTGAAAGATTTATGTGGCGGATTACGACAGACGCCCTTTGTATGGCTCCCTGTCCGGCCCCTGAAGAGGATAATCCTTGCGAAGCGGGTAACCGACCCAGTCTTCTGTCATCAGAATCCGGCGCAGATCCGGATGATTTTTGAAGGTAATACCGAAGAGGTCGACCACCTCCCGCTCAAGCCAATCGGCAGACGACCAGAGACCTACCACCGAATCAATCTCAGGTGCGCTTTCGCAGACCTGCGCCTTGACCCTCAGCCTGTCCTTGTTCGCGATCGAATACATGTTGTAGACCACCAGAAATCTCGGCTCCTGGCCAAGATAGTCAACAGCAGTCACGTCAGTCAGCAGATTGTAGGCCAGCTCTGCCTTCAGATAGTTACAGATTGCAACTATATTCTCTTTCTTCACGGTAACAGTGACTTCGCCACGAAACTCCTTGACGTCGACAATGTCAGCAGCGAAACGCTCTTTAAGCTTGATTACTGCGCGATTATTATCTGCCATATCAGCCGTACCTCTTCCTTTGCCCTTGATATGCTTTATGCAGCGGAGTCGAAACGCTCGCCGAGACCAATAGTAGAGCCGAAGGAATTGCGCTCTCTGCCGATCTTCTCCTGAAGCTTGATAAGTCCGTAAAGCAGCGCTTCCGGACGGGGAGGACAACCGGGAATATAGACATCCACCGGCAGAGCCTCATCAATACCCTGTACAACACTGTAGGTATCGAAAATACCGCCAGAGCAGGCACATGCGCCCATGGCAACCACCCACTTCGGCTCCGGCATCTGCTCGTAAACAGTCTTGATAACCGGCAGCATTTTCTTGGTCACGGTACCGGCAATAATGATACAATCCGACTGCCTTGGTGACGCGCGGAAGATGATACCGAAACGGTCAAGGTCATGGGTTGACGCACCGGTTGCCATCATCTCGATAGCGCAACAGGCAAGACCGAAAGTCATCGGCCAGATTGAAGATTTACGCGCCCAGTTGACGAGTCCGTCCAGAGACGCAGTGATGATGTTATCGCCAAGCGGATTATCTACTCCCATTCCAAGGCTCCTTTTTTCCATACGTAAATATAGCCGACGAAGAGGATCACAACGAAAACACCCATCTCCATGAGGCCAAAAACCCCGAGACGCTTAAAGAGAACCGCCCAGGGGTAGAGGAAAACACATTCAATATCGAAGAGAATGAAAAGCATGGCAATCAGATAGAACTTGATGGAGAAGCGCTCCTGCGCGCTACCAACAGGTTCGCAGCCGCACTCATAAGGCTGGAGCTTTACCGGTGAAAGCTTTTTCTGGCCGATAAGTGAAGAGAAAACAACAGACCCCAAGCCAAAACAAACAGCAATCACCAAAAGAAGAATAATCGGGAGATATGCCCCTAACATCTAGAACCTCCGTCTGCAATTTGAATTATTGACAACATCAGAATCACAGTATTTTCAGTAACCTGAGCACTTTTCAGCAATCTGTATACTGTATACAACGCCGCGTAAATTAGGTCATTTAAATCACTTTGTCAAGGGAAAATATCTCTAAAATCAACACTGGAATCACTCCTTGACAGCATCAGAATCTTTGTGCTAACTCCCATAAAACAATTGTAAAAATCAATCAAATGACGAGGTTTGCCATGAATCACCTTCGTTCCTCAGAACTGTTTACTGCTGCCAAGGAAATTATTCCTGGCGGTGTCAATAGTCCGGTAAGAGCCTTCAGATCAGTAGGGGCCGACCCGGTTTTCATCTCCAAAGCTTCCGGCTCACACATATTTGACGCAGATGGCAATGATTATATTGATTTTGTCGGCTCGTGGGGACCGATGATTCTGGGCCACTGCCATCCTGATGTCGTCGCGGCTGTAAAAAGGACTGCCGAAAGCGGCTGCAGTTTCGGAGCACCCACAGAGCTGGAGATCACGCTTGCCCAACTGGTAATCGATGCGGTTCCTTCAATCGAAATGGTCCGAATGGTCAGTTCCGGCACCGAAGCCACCATGAGCGCCATCCGCCTTGCCCGCGGCTACACCGGTCGCGACAAGATCATGAAATTTTCAGGCTGTTACCATGGCCACTCCGATGCGCTGCTGGTTAAGGCAGGCTCAGGTGCTGCCACTTTCGGCGTACCCGACTCACCCGGCGTACCCCAGGATTTTGCCAAGCACACGCTGACAGCAAATTACAACAGCATTGAATCGGTAAAGACTCTGGTTGCTGAAAACAGCGGCCAGATTGCCTGCATCATTGTCGAGCCTATTGCCGGCAACATGGGAACAGTGCCGCCACAGCCAGGCTTTCTTGAGGGACTGCGCAAACTCTGCAGCGACGAAGGAATAGTGCTGATATTCGACGAAGTCATGTCCGGTTTCAGGGTCGCCCTTGGCGGCGCCCAGGAAGTTTATGGCGTTGTCCCTGACATGACAACTCTGGGCAAAATCATCGGCGGCGGCCTTCCGGTAGGAGCTTTCGGCGGCAAAAAGGAGATTATGTCACTCCTCTCTCCTTCCGGCGGAGTCTATCAGGCAGGCACCCTCTCCGGCAACCCGTTGGCAATGGCTGCCGGGATTGCTACATTGAATCTCCTCAAGCAGCCCGGCTTTTATCAAAAACTGGAAGAAAAGAGTGCATATGTTGCCAACGGCATTGCCAAGGCAGCCAAAGACGCCGGCTACCCACTGTTTTCCACCAGAGTAGGCAGCATGTTCTGCGCCTTCTTCACCGGCAACCAAGTCACTGACTGGGACAGCGCCGCAGGCTGCGACACAAAGGCCTTCGCCACGTACTTCAGGTCAATGCTCGACGAGGGGATTTATCTGGCGCCTTCGCAGTTTGAAACTGCTTTCGTCTCCATTGCCCATACAGAGGCTGAACTGGACAGAACAATAGCCGCTGCGGCCAAATCCTTCAGGAAGCTTTGATTCTGACAGATCATAAACTATTGACAGTCAGGCACATGCCGTGCTATGAAGTTCGGGTTTTGCTCACTACTGCATACCGATTTTTGAAAACTTTATGGCCTTAAGCGAAGACAAGAAGGAGACTCTCCGCATCCTGGCGAATGTCTCCAGCATGGGGATTTCGGTAGTTGCAGCCATAGCAATTGGCGTTGCCATGGGCCTGCAGCTTGACAAGTGGTTCAACACGGCGCCCTGGTTTTTCTACATCTTTCTTTTATTCGGCATTATTGCCGGTTTTCGTAACATTTACCGGGTTTCCGGAAAAGAGATCCACCGAGATGACACTGACAGCAGCAAATGACGAGAGCATTCAAGCAGTAATCGTCAGAACAAGTCTTTTTTTTCTCGGAATAATGGTAGTTTTCGGTGCTTTAGTCTCCATCCGTTTCTCTTTAAGCACCCTTGCCGGCGGACTGATTGTTCTGCTTAATCACTGCTGGCTGCGCAGCATACTGGAAAGGGTCCTGGCTGCCGGTGGCGAGAATGCTGCCCGCTATGCTATAATCAGGTATGTTCTGCGCCTTTCTCTGATAGCTCTGGCGGTAATCATCCTGTTCAGACTGAATGTCGACATAGCAGGTCTTTTTGCAGGACTTTCAATACTGGTAATTTCAACTGTTTCAGTTTCAATATATCAGCTACTGTTTCAAAAAGGAGATGCACAATGATCCACCCCATACTCTTCTTACAGTTTTTCCGTGAACTGCTTGCACCACTGCATATCGGTCAGGCCGGAATCGATGCCATTGCCTACACCTGGCTGATAATCGCTCTGCTCGCGATCATCTCCATTATGGCCACCAAAGCCCTCAAGGCTGTTCCGGGCGGCCTGCAGAACTTCATGGAGGTCATCATCGGCGGCATCGAGAACATGATCGTCGAGACCATGGGAGAGCATGGCCGGCCATTCTTCCCGCTGATCGCCACGCTGGCTATCTTTATCCTGGTATCAAACCTTATCGGCCTGATCCCCGGCTTCTTCCCGCCAACGGCAAATATAAACACTACTGCAGCCTGCGCTGTTGTTGTCTTCGTCATGACCCATGTTGTCGGCATCAAGGAGCATGGCGCTTCCTACGTCAAGCATTTCATGGGTCCCATCATCTGGCTTGCACCGATGATGTTCTTCATCGAAGTAATCGGCCACCTCAGCCGGGTTGTTTCTCTGACACTGCGTCTCTTCGGCAATATGAACGGCCACGAACTGGTATTGATGATATTCTTTGGTCTGGCACCATTCCTGGTACCGATCCCAATGATGCTGATGGGCGTACTGGTATCTTTCATCCAGGCCTTCGTTTTTATGCTCCTGGCAATGATCTACATTCAGGGCTCTCTGGAGCATGCACACTAAATTTCAATTTTTCCTATACAATTTAGGAAATATAAACCACCCACAGAAGGAGATGTAAAATGAGCTTTTTCACAATGTGTATCCTCGCAGCAGGCATCGGCATGGCACTCGGCACCCTCGGTACCGGCATCGGTCAGGGCATGGCAGTAGCCCGCGCAGTTGAAGGCGTTTCCCGTAATCCGGGCGCTTCCGGCAAGATCCTCACCACCATGATGATCGGTCTCGCCATGATCGAGTCCCTCGCAATCTATGCTCTCGTTGTCTGCCTCATCATCCTCTTTGCCAACCCTTACAAAGAGATCGCAATGAAGCTTGCAGAGACTGTTGCAAAGTAATTCATTTCCTACAGGAAACAAAAAAGGGGTGCCAATCGGCACCCCTTTTTTGTTTAAGCATTCTGTCGCCGTCAGTTGATTGCCAGCCGGCACTCCCTTTTCAGCATATCGGTGGAAACCCCTTGAATGAAATCCCACGGCAGCTCAGCATCAAGGGGGATACTGCGAGTGACCTCTGTTTCAAAGTCGATGCCAAGTTCCTTTGCCGCTTTCCGCCAATTGCCTGTTTCCGCCGCCCTGACGATAAACCCAGACAGTGCTCTGTCTCCTCTCGACAGCAGTGCCTGCAACTGCGCCTCTTTCAGGCTCTCGCACTGGAGACTGGTGTTGGAAAGCCGACGGACCCCTTTCTTCAGTAAATCGAGCCTCTTTTCCAGCACCTTGCCTGGAGCCATGCCACACCACTGCAACGGTGTGAACGGTTTGGGAATAAAGGGATTTACTGAGAGGGTGATCTCTCCCAGCCTTCGATTGGCCCTGGCACGGGCAATAACCAGTTCACGGATTCTGCTAACCAGCACCAGCAGCTCTTCGATATCTCCATCGGTTTCTGTCGGCAGGCCGATGATGAAGTAAAGCTTCAGGTTCAAGATATCCTTGGCAATCAACCGCTCGCAGGCCGAGAGGATCTGCTCCTCGGTAATCCCCTTCCTGATAAGATCCCGTAAGCGCTGTGAGCCCCCTTCTGGTGCCAAGGTTGCTGTCTTGTGACCACAGGCTACCAACAAGTCGGTCATGGTCTCGTCAAGCCCGTCTATTCTCAAGGACGAAACGGAAAAGCTCCCCCCCTTGGCAACGATATGGCTGCAAAGCTCACCAATACCCCGGTAATCGCCTACTGCCGCAGCCACAAGGCCGATTTTTTTCCCGTCAGCAATGGCTTTGTCTGCCTCTGCCTTGATTCTGGCAAGTGAATGTTGCCGGTAGGGAAGATAGATAAACCCGGCTGCACAGAAACGACACCCCCTTGGACAGCCACGTGAGATTTCCAGAAGCCTGAGGTCGCCAAACTCGGTATCCGGCGATGCAATCAGAGTGGCAGTGGTGGTGTCATCAATATTGGCCATGAATCTGCGGTTAACCTGGGTCTTCTGCAGAGACGGGACATAAATTCCGTCAACGCTGTACAGCTTTTCAAGCAGTTGCTGCTTAGGAATAATCCCGCCTCTGAGCGCTGTCAGGAGATCAGGCAGCAGCACCTCGGCCTCACCGATGCAGATAGCATCCATGAAATCCGCCACGGGTTCTGGATTTAGGAACAAAGCTGCTCCCCCGGCAATGATCAGCGGGTCATTGTCATGCCTTTGCACAGCGAATGGTGCAATTCCGGCAAGCTTGAAGAGAACAGGGAGATTCATGTAGTCACTTTCAAAGGAGATTGAAAACGCGACCAGATCGAAACCCGCTACCGGCTGCCTTGACTCAAGGGAGAGCAGAGGTGTTCTGGATTTCTCGTGTTCCTGAAGGTCCTCCGCGTCGGGAAGAAACGCCCGTTCGCACAGAATATCAGCATGGCTGTTAAGAATTGCCTGAACCGCCTGAAAGCCAAGATTACCCATGCCAACGCGGTATCGGTTCGGATAGACAACACAGACCCGCAGGGCAGCCCCCCGTCTGGTAAGCTGCTCACCTGACTCGGCCGCAAGGCGGTTTTTCAGTTTTTCAATTATTTTCCAGGACATGTGCTGAGGGGGTCTGCTGAAATGAAGCCGGCCCCCTGAAAGAGACAGGGAGCCGGTTTAGAAGGGAACATCAGTCTACTGACTTGCGCAAAAAGGTTGGGATGTCGTACTGGTCATCATCTTCCGTGAGGAAGCTCTGCTGTCTGGTTGCCGGCGACCGGCGCTGATCCTGCTCCTGACGGCGGATGTAGGCGGGTTTTTCAAAATCGACGCGCACAACCTCCTTGATGCTGGTCAGGTTCTTCGTTACCTTGACACTTTCCGCATCGAAGCGGTCACCAAAACCGGTGGCAATGGCAGTAACTTTAAGGAGATCTCCCAACTCTTCATCCACAAGCAGACCGATGATAATATTGGCATCTTCATGAACCTTCTCATGAATGATCCGGCTGACAACTTCGTACTCGTCCATGGTCATGCTGGACGATCCGCAGATATTTACCAGCACACCTTTAGCGCCGGAAATGTCGATATCTTCGAGAAGCGGACTGGAGATGGCTGCTGTAGCAGCCTCAGCAGCGCGATTGTCGCCACTGGAAACGCCGATCCCCATCATTGCCATGCCGCGCACACTCATGATCGACTTGACATCGGCAAAGTCGACATTGATCAGGCCGGTAGTCGTAATCAGGTCGGAAATTCCCTGCACTGCCTGACGCAGGACATCATCAGAAGGTTTAAAAGCATCAAGAATTGAAGTATTTTTGCCGGCCAGCCCGATGAGCCTGTCGTTAGGAATGACAATCAAAGAGTCGACATGTTTCTTGAGTTCACGAATGCCGTACTCGGCCTGCTCCTTGCGGCGCTTCCCTTCGCGGGTAAAAGGTTTGGTCACAACACCTACTGTCAGAGCGCCGATCTCCTTGGCAACATCGGCAATAACCGGCGCAGCTCCGGTGCCGGTACCACCACCCATGCCGGCAGCGACAAAAACCATGTCCGAACCCTGAAGGATTTCAGCCAGTTTTTCGCGATCCTCAGCAGCCGCATCCCGCCCGACAGAGGGATCAGCTCCGGCGCCAAGCCCCTTGGTCAGCTGGGAGCCGAGCTGGATCTTGGTTGGAGCTTGGGAGGTACGCAGAGCCTGGGCATCCGTGTTGGCAACAATGAACTCGACATGATGAACATGCTTGTCAATCATCGTATTGACAGCATTGCTCCCGCCGCCGCCAACCCCAACCACCTTGATCTTAGCAGCCGGCTCAAAACTCTGGTCAAATTCAAACTGCATCCCGCACCCCCTTATCCGTTATTTTATATAAATCGATTAGAAAAATTCGCCGAACCACTCTTTCATTCTTCTACTGACCTTCCTGAACAGATTGTCATCACTCTGGGTTGACGGGAAATGGGTCACACTTTCCATATGCCTGCTGCCGTAGATTACCAGGCCAACGCCGGTAGCGTAGACAGGCGAGTTCACCACATCAACCAGCCCACCGATATTCTGCGGCACACCGCGGCGGACCGGGAGGTTGAAGATCTGCTCGGCAAGCTCCACCATCCCTTCAAGGATGGTGCTGCCACCGGTAATGACCACGCCGGAAGCGATGACATCTTCAAACCCTGACTTGACGATCTCCCTGTTCACCAGGGTAAAGATCTCCTCCACCCTCGGCTCCAGAATCTCGGCCAGCAGCTGTCTCGAGAGGATGCGGGGCTTACGGCCGCCAACACTGGGGACTTCTATCGTCTCATCCTTGCCCACTATGGAAGAGAGACAGCAGCCGTATTTGTGTTTGATCTTTTCAGCCTCAGCCATGGGGGTTCTCAGGCCGACGGCGATATCGTTGGTTATCTGATGGCCGCCAAGGGAAAGGACCGAAGTATGCTTGATGGCGCCGTCAACAAAGATGGCGATGTCAGTAGTGCCGCCGCCTATATCGACGAGAGCCACGCCGAGTTCTTTTTCTTCAGGAGACAGAACGGCCTCTGACGAAGCAAGCTGTTCCAGCACGATGTCGGCCACATCAAGCCCGCCACGGTTGCACGACTTGACAATATTCTGGGCGCTGGCTGCGGCACCGGTAACGATATGCACCTTTGCTTCGAGCCGGACACCGCTCATGCCGAGCGGTTCGCGAATGCCGTCCTGATCATCAATGATGAACTCCTGGGGGAGGATATGAATGACCTCCCGGTCCATCGGGATGGCGATTGCCTTGGCTGCCTCGATAACCCGCTTGACATCCTCGCTGGAGACTTCACGGTTTTTGATGGCAATCACACCCTGGGAGTTGATCCCCTTGATATGACCGCCGGCAATGCCGGCAAAAACGCTCTTGATCTCACACCCGGCCATCAACTCTGCTTCTTCAATAGCTTTGCGGATAGACTGGACAGTGCTGTCAATATTAATGACAACGCCCTTCCGCAAACCGCGTGAAGGGCTGGAGCCGATCCCGACTATATCAATACCGTCTTCAGTGAGAGCCCCTACAATTGCACATATTTTTGTAGTGCCAATATCAAGACCAACTATCAGGTTGTCTCTTCTGCCAGACATTAATACCCCCGCTCATTCATTTTGGCAGTTCCCCGGTTGCCGTAGTTCAGACTTTTTTTACGACGATTCTGTCGATGTGATCCAGATCTATGTACTCAAGTGTCGGCAACTGCGGTTGAAGATCGCCGTATATCCTGGCTAATCTGTCGAGCTTTTCCGAAAAGGCAGTTGAACCAAGCCTGATCGGCAGCCCCTTATCCATGGTAAAAATTGTGTAGCCGAACCCCTTGTCATAATGAAGCTCGGAAACACCGGCAAACGCCATCCCCCCCTTGCCCCCTTTGATCAGGTCCAGATGGGAAAGAACCCCTTTCAGCGTTTCCTTTGACCCGGCCGGGTCCTTGAGCAGGTCATCCTCTGACAGACCGGTTACCACGGGAAAGTCGAGCCTGTCACCCTCCTGCAGAGGTTTGAAGATATCGCCACGCGTATCAAGGTAGTAGAGATAGCCCATGCTGACTATGGCAACCGGCTGACGCTCGGTTACATCTATTGCCAGCGCATTGGGAAAAGTCCGCCGGACCCTAACCGAAGCAATCCAGGGGTTCTTCACAAGCTGTTCCCCCATGCGGGAGAGTTTCATGGAGAGGAGATCATCTCCAAGCTTTACCGAAGCCCCAGCCAGGATATCTTCGCGGCTCAGCTTCTTGATGCCTGTAACATCAACCCTTTCAAGCTTCAGGAATGTTGTTCTGCCGACAAAACCGTAGATTTCGTAGCTGACTAATACGACGAGTGATATTACCACAACGGCCGCAAAGACCCGCACAATTTTTTTGGCAAATCCACGCAGGTCTATCTTTTTCCGCTGTTTCTTGAAGCGGTTTCTGGTAGCTGGCTTCTGATTGTTCAGGTTAAGTTCGCGCATGGTTTCCTAATGAGCGCTTCGCCCTGAAATTCAGGCATTGCATAGATCATTTTAGCGAGAAAACATATCATAAATTAGCCATGGTTTATAGAGGAATCTGTTGCAAAATTGATTTTTCATATCTTCAGGGCCGCCGAGAAAATTATCCTCTCGACCAGTTCGGTAAAACTGATTCCTGCCCCCTGGGCAATCTCCGGCAGCAGACTCAGCGCCGTCATCCCCGGCAGGGTATTTACCTCCAGAATGTACTGGTTAAAGTCAGGCGTCACAATGAAGTCAACCCGGCTGTAGCCGCTGCATCCGAGGCATGCATGGGCCTTTTCACCAGCCTTAAGCAGGCTGGCATACTGCTCGGCAGGCATCGGCGCCGGCAGGATGTGGGTCGCCATGCCATCGGTGTACTTTGCTTCAAAATCATAGAACTCGTTCTTCGGCACAATCTCTATGGCACCGATCCCCTTGCCGTCAAGAATGCCTACCTGAATTTCACGGCCTTTCACATACTGCTCCAACAGGATCTCCCGGTCATAACTGAATGCTTCGTCAATGGCCTGCTGCAGATCCTTGGCACTCTTGACGATACTCACCCCAACGGATGAACCCTCCCGCGACGGCTTTACCACCACAGGAAGGGGAAAGGGGAGAGCATCGGCAGTGACCTTGTCCCCCTGGCGGAGAACAACATAGGGGGTTATGGTGAGACCGCTGGCAGCAAAGATCTTCTTGGCAAAGATCTTGTCCATCGCCAGGGCGCTTGCCAGCACCCCTGAACCGGTATAAGGAATCCCCATCAGCTCCAGCAGACCCTGGACCGAGCCGTCTTCACCGTATCTGCCGTGAAGACAGATGAAGGCAGCCTCTACCTGCTCGGCAACAAGCCTGGCAGCGAGATCACGACCGACATCGATGCCGACTGCATCATAACCTGCATCGACCAGCGCCTTAAGCACACCGGCACCACTCTTGAGAGAGACCTCGCGCTCGGCCGAAAGCCCACCCATCAGAACGCCGACTCTCATATTCTTGATATTTTTCCCCATTCAGTCAGCCTCCCCCACAATTCGGACCTCCTCCTCAAGCATTATGCCCGACGAGGCAAAAACAGAGCTCTTAACCTTCCCGGCAAGCGCCAGAAAATCTGCAGCAGTCGCTCCTCCCCTGTTGATGAGGAAATTGCTGTGCAGCTCCGACACCTGCGCCCCCCCAACCTGCAGGCCGCGCAGACCGGCCCCGTCTATCAACCGCCACGCAGCCTGCCCCGGTGGATTTTTGAAAAACGAGCCGGCGCTGGGAAAGCCGACATTATGCTTGTCGCGGCGCAGCGCCAGATCCTTCCGGATCTCCTCCTCGGTCGACTCCGGATCACGGGGCTCAAGACGGAGCAGCACTGCCAGCAGGATATCTCCGCTCTCAAGGGAAAGCCGCCGGTAGCCATAGTCCAGTTGATCGATGCAGAACTCCCTGATCTCCCCATTACGCAGGATGGTCAGGCACTCGGCCCGCTCCAGAATCCCCTCGCCATAGGCACCGGCATTCATTCTGACAGCTCCGCCGATAGTGCCGGGAATGCCGGAGATAAAGCCGATCCCGCCCAGGCCAAGCTGTTGGGCGAAGCGGACAACCACCAGGTTTTCCACACCGGCCTCAACGCGGATACAGTGCTCACCCTGACGGTCAATGCCGTTAAACCGCTCCAGTGAGACTACTGCCCCCCTGATGCCGCCATCCTTAACCAATAGGTTGTAACCCCGGCCCACCGTCAACCAGGGGACCCCTGCAGCAGAGAGTTGGCTCACCAGAGCTTGCAGATCTGCAGCATCCTCCGGAATGGCAAAGATATCCGCCACGCCCCCCACCTTGAGCGAGGTGTGACGGCTCATCGGCTCGTTGCGCAGAATAGTTCCGCGGATATTTAACCGGGAAGAGTTCAACTTCACCCCTCCAGCAGCTTGACCAGAGCTTCACCCTGCTGCCAGATATTGCCGGCGCCCAGGGTAATGACAATATCCCCCTCTTTCACCATAGCTGCCAAATGTGATGGGATTTCCTCCCGATTGGCGATATGGGTCACATCTTTCTGCCCGTGCCGGCGGATCTCCTTGGCCAGCCGCTCGGCTGTCGCCCCTTCGATCGGCTGCTCACCGGCGGCATAGACGTCGGTCAGAATCAGCACGTCAGCATCGTAGAAGGCCGTGACAAAATCGCTGAACAGTTCATGGGTACGGCTGTAGCGATGGGGCTGGAACGCGGCGATGATCCGCCTCTCAGGCCACCCCTGCCGGGCCGCAGCCAGGGTCGCCTTGATTTCCGCCGGATGGTGGCCGTAGTCGTCGACCACCATGACCCCTCTCGGTTCACCCTTGACGGTAAAGCGGCGGCCGACACCGCCGAATCCGGCAAAGCCCTCCTGAATGGCGCTGAACGGCACATCCAGCTCCAGGGCAATGGCGATGCAGGCCATGGCGTTGAGCACATTGTGCGCCCCCGGCATGTTGAAGGATACTTCACCGAGCCGGTAACCCTTGAAATGGGCGACAAAGGAGGTCCGGAATCCGTCATGCTTCACATGGGTCGCCCTGATGTCCGCCTGGGAAGAGAGGCCGTAGGTCATGTAGCGTTTCTTCACCTGCGGCAGGATGGCGCGAATATTGGGATCGTCGAGGCAGAGCACCGCCAGGCCGTAGAACGGCACCTTGTTGATGAACTCGACAAAGGTCGCCTTGATCTCGTCAATGCCGGAGTAATGGTCAAGATGGTCGGCATCGACGTTGGTGACAATTGCAATGGTAGGAGAGAGCACCAGGAAGGAGCCGTCAGACTCATCCGCCTCGGCCACCAGGAACTTACCCTGCCCCAGCCGGGCATTGGTGCCAATGGCGTTCAGCTTGCCGCCGATGACAATGGTCGGGTCGATGCCGGCGTGGCCCAGAATGGAGGCGGCCATGGAAGTGGTGGTTGTCTTGCCGTGGGTGCCTGCGATGGCAATGCCGTACTTCATCCGCATCAGCTCGGCCAGCATCTCCGCCCTGGGAATCACCGGCACGTGCAGACGCTTTGCCTCGACAACTTCCGGATTATCGTCATGCACCGCAGAGGAGATAACCACCACATCAACGCTCTGCAGGTTTTCGGCCTTGTGGCCGATGCCGACCTCTGCCCCCAGTGAAACAAGACGTTCAGTGGTGTCTGACCCGCGCAGATCCGAGCCGGATACCTTGTAGCCAAGATTGAGCAGCACCTCGGCAATGCCGCTCATGCCGATGCCGCCGATGCCGACGAAGTGGATTTTTTCGATTTTACCGTACATGGTTTATCCTCTGTTCCGGGGGTTATGCAGACTGCTGCAAACCGCCCATTGTTGTGATAATCCGCCACTCCTCCGGGGTAACCGGCTGAATGGAGAGACGGCTGCGGTTAACCAGGGGCATGGCCGTCAAGAGCGGATTCCCCTTGATTCCCTCCAGGGTAACCTCCCGCGGCAGAGCCTGCTGATAGCGGACATCCACCATATACCAGATCGGGTTATCCTTTGATGCTTTCGGGTCGAAGTGTTCACTGGCCGGATCAAGAGCGGTAAAATCCGGATAACCGGCACGCACCACCTCGGCAACGCCGACCACCGCCGGCTCCGGGATGCTGCTGTGATAGAAGAGCACCAGATCACCCGCCTTGATGCTGTCCCGCAGGAAATTGCGCGCCTGGAAGTTGCGCACACCATCCCAGTGCTCGGTCATCGCCGGCCTGTTTTTCAGG
>VEOV01000045.1 GCA_012026855.1 Geobacter sp. | reverse complement strand
GCATTAGTGCGAGTAACTTCATTTTACAGAGTTTGCTGTTGTTGCTTGTCAGAGGATCAAGGCTTCCTTTCAAAAACAAAATCGCCTCCCTCATCACCGGTTTCACGAATTTCTCCAAACTGGGGCACCTGATTATTACGACTGTTGCTTATGACCGCCTGGCGAAAGCTGGCAAACAGCTGCTCTGAACTGAGAAACTGGTCTTTGTTCTGTGTGAGCCTTTTGACAAGGTATTCAATAAATACGGACTTGTCAGGCACTTCTTTCATAGCGCCACTTGTCATTGCCTTTCTGCTTGGCAGTTTCTGCAGTTCCTTTATGTCGCTGGTCGCTTCGCTGAAGGCGCTTCTGGTTTTGAAAATGCCGCCACTGAAACAGGCGTCGGCAATCAGGAGTGTGTGCCTGGATTTGATGCCATTGATATAATCCCTGATTGTGCCGTTGGAGAGCCATTCTGCCCGGCTTTTTCTCAATGCGTTTGACGGCAGCCAGAAGCCCTGCTTGAGCCGTTCATCCCAAAAACCATGGCCGGCGTAAAAAATCAGTACGCTGTCGTTGTCGGTTGTCTTTTGCGCCAACTGGTCAAACGCCTGGATGATGCTGATCCGATCAGGGTTGCGCAGGAGGGTGACATTGTCCGGAGTGAAGGTGTAGTATCTGGTCAGGGTTTCGTAAAGCCTCTGGGCATCCTGGAGTGGCTGGTCGAGGCTATTGATATTGCTGTCGCTGTAGTTTTGGATGCCGATGATGAGCGCATAATTTGTGCCGAAGAGCGTGCCTGTCTGGGCGACCTCCTGAGCCGGCGGCAGCGAGTCAATCTGCCTGAAAATTGCGAACCGTTTCATCCCTTGATTGCCGCGGGTATCAACCGAAACAACGGATACGGCATTCTCGCCCGGTTTCAAAAAGAGCTCGGCAGCAAAATTCCCCTTGTCATCAAGTCTGGCCATAATGCCATTTACCGTTACCGAGACAACACCACTTTCATCGGATGCTCGCCCGCGAACCAGGGTCTTTGTCTCCGTCGCCATGATTTTTACCCCTCTGCTGACATCTGGAGAGGTAATGTCTATGGACGGAGGTGTTGTATCAAGACTTGCAGTTGCCGGAATGATGGCAACCCGGCCCCCTGAACGCTCGGCTGAAACAGCTGTTGCGGTCAGTAAAGCCAGTGCAACGATTATCAGGAGTTGTTTCATGGTGCGCTCCTTGACAGCATGATAAACAGAGTCAGTCAACCGGCAGCATGACTCTCATGCCAATCAGGTTGGTTCTCACTTTCGGGGTCATATCGCTCCGGAAAGTTGTGTGCAGACTGGCAGGGTCGTCAAGCCATGAACCGCCTCGGACAACCTTGAACTGCCCACTGTTTTCTCCGGTGGGGTTGGTTGCTTTTGCCGCAGTATAATCCCCTTTCCAGTCCTGCACCCATTCGGCGACATTGCCGCTCATGTCGTAAATGCCGAGGTCGTTGGGAGTCTTTTCTCCAACCGGATGGGTAGTGCCGTTGGCATTAACTTCATACCAGCCAAGGGCAGCAACCTTGTCATCGGCGCCGGCGAAGCGCTGATTCTTGCCAGCGCTCCTGGCAGCATATTCCCACTCTGCCTCGGTCGGCAGACGGTATCTTTTGCCGCTGAGGGCAGCCAACTTCTTGATGAAGCGTGACGCGTCGGCCCAGGAGATATTTTCCACGGGGCATTTATTGCCGCATTTTTTGAAATATGATGGATTGCTTCCCATGACCGTTTGCCACTGTGCCTGGGTAATCTCGAATTTGCCGAGATAAAAACTGTCGAGGCAGACTTCATGAACCGGCTTTTCATCCTGCTCAGCCCCTCCAATAGTGCTGCCCATATTGAAGCAGCCTGCCGGAACCTTGACAAGCTGTATGGATGCGGCAGCTTCAATGATCTCTTGAGAATTCTCTTTTGCTCCAGTGGACTGGTTTGCCGCTGTTGACCCGGCAGTCGCTTCCAGAGGTTTGACAATATCGATATTCCAGTAAAGCTCACCTTCAAAACCGGATGGCATGTCCTTCAGCACATCCCAATATACCGTTTTCCGGGTACCGACCTTGACTCCCTTGCCAAAATCACCGCTCACGGCCAGCTTTTCGGCCTCATAGCGTTCGCCACCCACCTCAATGACAATTTTTATGTCGGCACTCTTTTCGCCCGGTTTGCCATACAGGTCATAGACGGCAAAAACCCGATTCTCCTGTTGTCCGGTTTGCAGGTTTTTTACTTCGGCAGCCTGGGCAACAGGGGACAGAAGGAGAGTTAATCCTGTCATAAGGTGCAGTAAAAAGTTCAGAACTTTAGACATTCAGTCACTCCACGTATTGCTGTCACCTGTTGCATTGCAGACCTATGCTTACGGTAGTCTCCTTGCAACTGAAGCATGCACCCTTGCTGTTTTCAGTGCATTTCTAGCCGCATCCCCAGCTTGAATTGTCCAGCCAGGCTCCAAAGCAGATCTGCGAATCTTCCTCGCAGGTGATTTTGGTTTTGAGCGGTTTGTTGAAATACTGCAGCCAGTAAGTGCCCCACATTTTGTCCGGATTACCTTTAAGATAAAAATCGATTTCCGGCGTAAGGCCGTCGTCACATTCATCGGTAAATTCGAAGGTCATTTTGGCACTGCTTGCCGCAGCTGTTCCTCTGATTGCGATCAGGGCAACGCAGCAGAACAGGCAAATTAATGCAGAAAAGTGGATGTATTTAACAATTATTGGGTGGCGCATGTGTTACTCACAATACAACAATGATGATAGTAGCCCTGCAGCTTCTGAGTGGCTTGATAGAAGTTGCCAGCATAATGAATAATCGTATAAAACATCAAGAAATATTGACTTTCAATCTGTATGCAGCCAGCAAAACCGGCTTAGGTCAAAAGCCGATAAAGTTGTCGGCAGGGCAGTTTCCTGTCCTGTTATTTATGGTGTTTACTGTTTGCAGCCAGGTTCAGGCCGGCACCCCAAAGCAGGGAGGCATCCCTTTCCCGCTTGCAGAGCCTGAGCGCCTCAACCACATCCTTTTTATGCTCCGGCAGATGGGCCAGCAAGAGCGCTTTCTGCAAGCGTTTTTCTTTTGCCCCCCTGGGCACATAGACAGCTTCACCGCTGAACGGGTCAACCCCGGTGTAGTAGATACAGGTGGAAAGCGTTCCGGGTGTTGGGGTGAAGTCCTGCACCTGCTCAACCCGTAATCCCAGTTTTTTCAGTTCGATTGCCAGATCAACCATATCACTGAGGGTGCAACCAGGGTGCCCGGAGATGAGGTATGGGACAACCCCCAGTCTCTTGCCGGTCTGGCGGCTGATCTGGCGGAACTGCTCAAGAAACTCTGCAAAGAGCCTGCCGCCAGGTTTGCGCATGATCTTTGTCACACTGTCGCAGAGGTGCTCCGGAGCGACTTTCAGCAACCCCCCGACCTGATTCGCCACAAGCTCGGCAAAATATTCCGGCTGTCTGAGGAGCAGGTCAAAGCGGATACCGGAAGCCACGGCTGTATGCCTGACTCCCGGCAGTGCTCTTGCCTTTGTCAGCAGACGTGCACTCGCCTTGCCGGCGAGGTCGAGATGCCGGCAGATTGACGGATAGAGGCAGCTGCTCCGGCGGCAGCCATGTCCGGAATCTGGAGCGGTGCACTTCATGGCGAACATGTTGGCTGTTGGTCCGCCAATATCGCTGATGCTGCCTCTGCTCCACTTCTGCCCAGCAACCCCTTCTATTTCACTTAATACCGACTTCTCCGAGCGTGAGGCGATGAATTTACCCTGATGGGAGGTGATGGCGCAGAAAGCGCAGCCGCCACTGCAGCCGCGATGGGTAGTGACTGAGGTTTTAATCTGTTCCCAGGCCGGGATCAGCTCCTTGTAGGACGGGTGGGGCAGCCTGGTGAAGTCGAGGGCATAGAGCAGGTCCAGCTCGGCAGTTGTCAGAGGCGCTGCCGGAGGGTTGCAGAGGAGGAGCCTGTCGCCATGGGCCTGTAGCAGGGGTTTGCCGCTATATGGGTTCTGCTCCAGCGTACTCAGTTTGAAGGCTTCGCCGTATTTTTGCCGGTCACTCTGGACCTCATCAAAGGATGGCAATTGCAGCGCCCCGGATATGGTATCCCTGACAACAACTGCCGTGCCACGGATATCGGTCATGGAGTCGCTGCTGTTACCATCCTTCAGCCTGGTGGCGATCTCCAGGATTTGCCGCTCCCCCATGCCGTAAACAAGGATATCGGCCTTGCTGTCAAAGAGGATGGAGCGCCTGACCTTGTCTTCCATGAAGTCGTAATGGGCAAAACGGCGCAGGCTTGCTTCAATGCCGCCGATGACAACCGGAACGTCCTTGTAGGCCCCCTTGCAGCAGGAGGTATAGACAATGGTAGCACGGTTTGGTCTGGCGCCGTGACGATTCCCGGGGGTGTAGGCATCATCGTGCCTCAGCTTGCCGGCCGGGGTATAGTGGGCAACCATGGAGTCCATTGCTCCGGCAGCCACGGCAAAAAAGAGCCTGGGTCTGCCCATGATGCGAAACGCATCACTGCTGCGCCAGTGAGGCTGGGCAATGATGCCGACGCGAAAACCGTGATGTTCCAGCCAACGGGCCAGGAGCGGCGCGCCGAAAGCAGGGTGATCGATATAGGCATCACCGGTGATGAAAATGATGTCGAGCTGTTGCCAGCCCCGCTTTTGTGCTTCAAGCATGTTTACAGGTAGATGGGCCATGGAATCCAGTTCAGAAGAGCCGGCTGAGGCCGAAGTGAAAGGTTACGTCAGGGGCTGTGCCGACGGAGATATCTTCAGCCACCCCCAGGTCGAGTTTGTAGTTATCCGGCAGCAGGAGTGTCCCGCCGGTTGTCAGCATGACGGCACTGTTTGACAGCTGCCTGAGGGAGCTCTGTCTGTAAAGTGGAGAATTGGTATTGAGCTGCAGTTTGAAGGCAATCCATGATGCCGGGCTCCATCCGGCTCCCAAAGTGCCAAAGATCGCGAAATTCTCCTGCTGCTCGGCAATTACCCTGCCGTCTGTCATTGCCAGCAGACCTGCTGAACCGAACAGACCCAAGCGCCCCCATCCGGTTGTGCCCCGGGTCGCGCCGCAAAGGGACAGAGCCAGGTCAGTGCTGCCGCTCCCCCTGAGCTCGCTGCTGTCGCCGGGGGGCAGTTTCAGGGTGCCTCTCAGGGAAAGATTGCTGTCCGAATCTTCATAAAGCTTCCGGCCGGCAGTCAGACTGATATCGCCGATGCCTGAGCCGGAGTTGGCCATTTTCAGCTTGTCCACACCGTTTTTACGATAACTGTAGTTGACCGCCCCTTTTGGGGCACTGTCGCGCCCCCCCTGTCTCATGCCGAAGGTGTCGTGCCAGTCGATGATGAAATTGTCGAGAAAACCGCCGCTGTAAAGCAGATAAGGAATATTTATCCCCGCATCAAGTTTGTCATTGATGCCAAAAGTGACGGCCAGTGTCGTCCGGTAGGCCTCACCATCAAACAGCAGCTGCTCTTTTGGGTTAGCGGCAGTGCTGAAGTCGCTGGTAATCTCCTGTAGCAGGGCAATATCAAGCTTGCCGGCAGGGGTAAGCGTGGCTGAGGAATTCAAGGGGAAGCCGTACAGCTTTAAAGTCGGTTGCTGGTTGATGGTGCTGAAGGGGGTTATCTCCATGTCGGCCGCCAGCAAAGTTTGGGGGATTAACAGGCAAAAAGCGAGCAGCAGAGTGGCTGAGATGACGGAGCCCATAATCAGTCTCTCTCCCGTGTCAGCAGACTGGTGGCAAAAAGGAGTGCAAAACCGAGCAGAACGGCAATTTTGCCGCCCGTGGGGACCCCTGCAGAAGTGGCGGCAAGGCTCCAACTCTGCGCCAGGGCACCCCCGAGGAACATGCCTGCCACGGCCATGGCAGCATCAGTGTCCCCCTCGCCGGATTTTACCAGCTGGCGGAACGGGCAGCCTCCGATCAGGACGGAGAGCCAGCCGACCAGTGCCATGCCGAGAAAACTCCAGAGATACTCCTGATGGGCGCCGGGTTGGCCTGCAAAACCGGGATGAAATCTGCCGGTAGCAACAGCGACAATAAACGAGGAGAGGATGAAGGCCGCACCACCAACAAACAGTGGCGCCCTTATGCCCATGAGAAAGATGTCGCGGATACTGCCGGTGATGCAGAAGCGGCTTTTCTGGGCAACAAAACCCAGGATCAGGCCCGCCCCGAGGGACGTAGTGAGTGGGGCATGCTGGGCGCTGCTGCCGCGCTCCGAGGCGATCAGGAATGCCGGAGAAACAAAGAGAAACAGCAGCAGCATGAAGAAAAAGAGTGGTACGAGCAGGCCGCTCCCTCTGGGTGCTGCCGAAGGGGAGAGTCTGCCCAGTTCTATGCCGTTGGACAAGCCTCTCAGCCCCCCCCAGCCGCCGGCAATAAGGCCGACACCCCCGGCAAGGGCGGTCATGTCGCCGGCTGACAACCGCAGGAAAAGCTTGATCGGACAGCCGATGAAGACGGCACAGCCGACGATCAGGAAAAAACCGGCAGTAAACCTGAGGAGCGGCGCACTCCCCCCCCTTGAACGGAATTCACGGCTCGCCAGGGTGCTGACAAAGGCGCCAAGCACAAAACCGATCAGCTCCGGGCGGAGATATTGCAGCCTTGGGTTGTTGTGGAGGCCAAGTG
>VEOV01000371.1 GCA_012026855.1 Geobacter sp. | reverse complement strand
GTTTATGTCTGGCAACTGCGACGGCAACACGGCAGCTCTTTGCACAGCGGCACCTTACTCTGTTTGCTTCCCTGGTTGTTCTGTTGCTTTCTTTGCTGACCATAGTCCGCAATCAGGTCTGGCAGAGTGAAATTTCACTTTGGGAGGATGTCACTGTCAAGAGCCCGAAGAAGGGGCGGGGCTACGGTGCCCTGGGCCATGCCTACCAGCGGAGCGGCAACTTTGACAGGGCAGAAGCGGCTTACCGAAGGGCTATTGAATTGTCACCCGGTGATCATGTTGCCAGAAATAACTTGGGGGCGCTTTATCTGGAGCAGAAACGCTATGAAGAGGCTTTGAAGGAGTTTACCGAAGGTCTGCAGCTTTCCGGCACCAGTGCGGTGCTGCACTTTAATCTTGGGCTTGCTTCTGCCGGTCTGGGGCGTTTCCCGGCTGCAGAGGCAGCCTTTGCCGAGGCGCTACGGTTGAAGCCAGATTATCGCCAGGCAGCAGAAAATCTGGCAAAAATCAGGAGTGTTACGGGGCAGTTACACTGAACTTGCTGCTCTCTTCGCCATTGGGGTTTACCACGATCAGCTGGAAACTTTTTGCCGCCGGGTCATAGGGATAGCGCTGATAGGTCAGCCTGCGGCAGTCGTTGAAATAGAGCCGGTCACGTTCTCCCGGCAGCAGCTGACCGCTGATTTTTTTGCCATCCACGTAAAGAGAAGAACCCTGCTGGAAATTCTCCCCTTCAATCAATAGTTCATAATAATTTACGTAATTATTCCCCTGGGTCACGCCATGGATCTCAGGACGGCTGGTGATCAGCAGTCCTGCGGCTGTTGAGTTGGTCTCTTCCTGGTTGCGCACCTGAACCTGATGCAATCCCCCCGGAACCTGCGGTGCTGTGAAGGTCATCTCCTCGCTGGAAATTCTGTTCCCCTTGATTACCGCGCCGTCAAAGAGAACTTTGGCCCCTTCGAGAAAATTTTTGCCCCTGATGCTGACCTGTCTCTCTTCCGGAGCTGCACAGAAGGAGATGCTGTCTGGCGTGAGCGAGGCTACGGTAGGTTTCACAGGAACAATGGTGAAGGTGTAGGCTTTGGTGGCTGTGCCATCAATCTGGCGGATATAGAGAGCATAGTTTCCCACCCCCAGTGCAGGGATGTCGAAGCGGAGCTGGTTTGCGGTGACTGACTTAACCGGTACTTCATCGATGCCGAGGAACAGGCTGCTGTCCTGGTTGAAACCGGAACCGGAGATGACAACCGCTGTCCCGGCAGCCCCCTGCCCGGGGATTATGCTGAGAATTGCCGGTGGCTGGCTGTCTGCAGCTACGGCAGCAAACGGCGTGGCAAGCAAGAAGGTGATGAGGAGAAGGGGAATCAGTCTCATGGTCCGGCTCCGCTGTTGGATTGATCTCAGGAATCTACTGTAAGTGTAAACCACAATCCGGCGGCTGCAAAGATAAGATTTGCCGACCAGGCGGCTATGGCCGGGTGCAGCGCGCCGGCCTGACCGAGACTGAGCAGGAAGGCGTTGATGATGAAGTAGGAGAAGCCGATGAGGATGCTGAAGCCGATGCCGACACCGACTCCGCCTGAGCGGCCGTCCCTGAGGGGGAATGGGATGCCGAGGAAAGCCATGATCAGTGCGGCAAAGGGCAACGATATCTTGGCATGCAGCATTGTGAGATAGCGGGTGGCGTCATAACCGCTGTTGCTGATCGACTGGCAGTATTTGGCCAGGGCGGTGAACCCCATGTCTTCAGCAGATTTGGCGGCAACCTTGAGATCAGCCGGGGCAAGGTCAATCCTGGTGAATTCAGCCGGCAGAGTGGTCAGTTCAGAGCTGGTACTGCCAAAATCCCTTTTAGTGACATCTTTAAGTTGCCAGCCGTTGGCAATAGGGACTGCAGTGGCTGCATCTCTTCTCGACAGTGGCTTCAGGCTGGAGTCGACCTCCCATATGGTGATGCCGGAAAGCGTTGACTGTGCCGGATTGTAAAGCTTGGCCTGCATGATGAGGTTGTCGCTGCGATGCCAGATATTGTCCTGGCGGAAGAGGGCATTACTCCCCTTTTTCTTGATGAGCACTGTCTCAATGTAGTTCATCCTCTCATTGGCGACCGGGGTGACAAATTCCTGCATGAACAGCAGGCCCAGACTGATCAGGGCCGCTGTTGCCACCAGCGGCCTGCCGAGCTGGAACAGGCTGACGCCGCTGCTGCGCATGGCAGTGATCTCGCTGCTCCTGGACAGGGCGCCGATTGCCAGGATCGTTCCCATGAGCACCGCCATGGGGGTGGTCTGGGAGATCATTTCCGGGATCTTGCAGAGGAAGTAGCTCAGGATGACCGGGACAGATCCCCCGGCGCGGCTGTATTTACCGAAGCGTTCCAGGAAATCGACCACCAGGTAGATTGAGATGAAGGCCCCCAGGCAGGTGGCGATCATGCCAAGGTAGGTTCTCGTCAGGTAGCGGTTCAGAATCCTCATGCCGCGCTCCGTTTCCTGAACAGCGCCATAATGAGCATGGCGCCTCGGTCGAAGAGCCAGATCTGCTCCTCTCTGGCCGCCTTGATGAACAGGTAGACTCCGATACAGAGGAAAACCCCATTGGGGAGCCAGGCGGCAGCGGCCGGCGCCAGCAGTGCCTTCTCAGCCAGGGTTTTGCTGAAGGACTGCAGGATATAGTAGAACAGCAGGGTCAGAATGCTCAGGGTAAAGCCGGCCGCCTTGCCGGAGCGGCGATTGTGGATTCCCAGCGGCACGGCAAAAATGGCGAAGATGAAGCAGGCAAAGGGAAGGGCGAAACGGCGCTGGATCTCCAGCTGCATTTCGGTGGTAATTTTCTTTGACAGCCCGCCGGCGCGCAGTTTCGCCTTGATCTCAGCCAGTGACATGTCCAGCTCGTTTTTTTCGAAAGTGCTGGCGTTGTTGGCCAGATCAATGGTCAGTTCATAATCTTTGAACTCCAGATTGCGATAGCTGTTGTTCGGCCGGGACTGGTGGATGCTGCCGTCGCTGAGGCGGAGGTGCAGTTTCTTTTCCTCCTGCTCAACTCCGAGAGTCCCCTGTCTGGCGAAGATGGTGGAGATGTTGTCAGGTTTGCGTTCGTCCTGAATCAGTACCCCGGAGAGCTGGCCGCTTTTTTCGTCGTTTCGGTCTATGTAGATGAGTAGGCCGGGAATGCTGCTGTTGAAGACCTGCTCCTTGAGGTTCAGGCTGAGGCGCTGCTGAATGGCCTGGTAGAGCAGCGACTTGAAGGCGACGTTCCCCTTGGGCATCAGCCAGGCGGCATTGATGACGGTGAGCAGATAGGCAGCAAAGGCAACGGCGATCACCGGTGGCAGCAGCCTATAGAGGCTGATGCCGCTGGCCTTGACAGCGATGATCTCGCTGTCGGCCGACAGCCTGCTGAAAGCCACCAGTACAGCCATGAGCAGCGCCATGGGGAGGGTAATCACGGCAAAGTTCGGCATCAGGTAAAGGATCAGCAGGAAAACTTCCGAGAGGCTTATCCCCTTGCTGACCACCATATCGGCGATTTTCAGCATCCGCCCCATGAGGAGCACGCCGGTAAAAATGACCGTGCCGAGCATGAAGGGGACCAGGAGCTCTTTTGCCAGATAGCGATAGAGAGTGAGCGGCATGGGGGGATAATACATTAAGGGTATGGAGATGTAAACCGCACTTTTGATTTTAGCTTGCCTGTCGCCCGGTGGTTGTGTTATATAAATCCGCTACGTAAATTTCGCACGCTGGCCGCCTGTCATGGGGGGTGTCCCCGTCGGGGATCCCGTGATTATGGGTCAGCGGAGGAAAAAAACCAAAAAGCAAGGAGAAGAAAATGTCGAGTATTACCATGAAGGAACTTCTGGAGGCTGGTGTTCATTTCGGTCACCAGACAAAGCGCTGGAACCCGAAAATGAAGCAGTACATCTTTGGTGCCAGGAACGGTATCTACATCATCGACCTGCAGAAGACTGTCCGTCTCTTCAAGAACGCCTACAGCTTTGTTGTAGAGTCTGCCAGAAACGGTGAGACCTTCCTGTTTGTCGGTACCAAGAAGCAGGGGCAGGATGCTGTGGCTGAAGAGGCCTCACGTTGCGGTATGTACTATGTAAACCAGAGATGGCTGGGCGGCATGCTGACCAACTTCGCCACTGTCAAGCAGAGCATCGAGCGTCTCAAGAAGTTTGACGCCATGTTTGCCGACGGCACCATCGAAGCATACACCAAGAAAGAGCGTCTCCAGTTCGACAAAGAGCGTGAGAAGCTTGAAAAGATCCTCGGCGGCATCAAGGGTATGGGCAAGCTCCCGGGCGTCCTCTTTGTTGTTGACCCGCAGAACGAAGAGATTGCAGTATGCGAAGCCAAGAAACTCGGCATTCCTGTTGTAGCCATCGTTGATACCAACTGCGATCCTGACCAGATTGACTATGTCATTCCGGGCAACGACGACGCTATCCGCGCTATCCGTCTCCTCACCGGCAAGATTGCCGACGCTGTTCTCGAAGGGCGTGAGGCACGCGACCTCAAACTGCAGAACTATGACGAGAGTCAGGAAGCTGCCGAAGAAGCTGGCGAAGTGGCTGAAGCCGGCGATACAGCAGAGTAATCAGAACTATAATATTTGAAAGGTTGCGCTGCGGCGTAATCTGTTCAGGAGGATAAAGTGGCTATTACCGCAGCACAGGTTAACGAACTTCGTAAATCAACAGGCGCCGGCATGCTCGATTGCAAGAAAGCTCTCGAAGAAACCGGCGGTGACATGGAGAAAGCAGTAGATTTTCTCCGCAAGAAAGGTCTGGCAGCTGCTGCCAAGAAGGCCGGCAGAGCCGCAACCGAAGGTATTGTTGCTGCTGTTGTCGCTGCTGACGGCAAAAGCGGTGCCCTGGTTGAAGTAAACAGCGAAACCGACTTTGTGGCCAAGACCGACAAATTTCAGGCTTTTGTTGCCGACGTTGCCAACCAGGTTCTGGTTGCCGCACCGGCTGACAACGATGCCCTCTTTGCCCAGGATGCCGTCAAGGAGCCGGGCAAGAATGTCCAGACAACTCTCAACGAGGCGATTGCCGTTATCGGTGAGAACCTGCAGATCCGTCGCTTTGCCCGCTTTGCCTCAACCGGCTTTGTCGGTTCCTACATCCACGCCGGCGGCAAGATCGGCGTTCTGGTTGAGCTCTCCGGCAACGGTGACCTGGCCGGTGTAGCACGTGACGTGGCCATGCATATCGCTGCCGCTGCTCCCCAGTTTACCCGTCGTGAGGAAGTTTGCAGCGACGTGCTTGAGCGCGAGAAAGAGATCTACCGCGACAAGGCAAAGCAGTCCGGCAAGCCTGACAATATCGTAGAGAAGATCATTGAAGGTCAGATCGGCAAGTTCTACGGTGAAGTCTGTCTCCTGGAGCAGTGTTTCGTTAAAGATCCTGACAAGACCATCACCCAGGTGCTCAAGGCTGTCGGTGCCGACGTAACTGTCAACCGCTTCGCCAGATTCGTTCTCGGTGAGGGGCTTGAAAAGAAAGAGTCGGACTTCGCAGCAGAGGTTGCCGCCGCAGCTGGAAACTAGATAAGAGGGCCGACACTGTCGGCCTTTTTTTTGCCGAATATCCGGAGGATTCTGATGGAGCAGTTGAAGTATAAAAGAGTGCTGTTAAAACTTTCCGGGGAAGTGCTTGGCGGCGAGCAGGGCTACGG
>VEOV01000034.1 GCA_012026855.1 Geobacter sp. | reverse complement strand
TTATGGATAAATCTGGAACGTTAATCCCGGCAAGGCTTATATACAGGCTGCTTTTCTGTGCTTCGGTTATCGTCGCAGCAGGATGCGCCTCTGCTCCCGAACAAAAAAAACCGGATCAGTATGTTCGCCGCAATATCGAGGAGATGAAAAGCGCAGCTCCCCGCCCAGTAGAGCCAGTGACACCGGAATTTACTCCGGCAAGTGAGGACATCTCCCCGGTCAAGGTCAAGCGTGTTACCATAACGGCACGTAATACCTCTCTGGGTGATATCCTGCATGTAATTGCGGAGGCCAGCGGCCTGAACCTGATGATCAACCGGGATGTGCTGCTTGATTTGCCGGTCACCCTGTCGCTGAGAAATGTAACCTGCGAAAACGCCCTGGCAGCAATTTTCTCCACCCTTGACTATTCGTACACAATTAAAGACAACATGCTCATGGACGAGGCCACCACCACCAGGATGTTTGAACTCGGCCACCCTGCATTGGTTCAGGGCTATTCTCTGGATATCGGCGGAGATATCCTCGGAGGGGCCATAGCTGCCGGAGGTTCCAGTTCGGCGTCTTCATCGAGCGTGACCGGCTCAACGTCAAGCAGCAATGCCGGGGCAACAAGTATCAAGGGTTCGGTACAGCAGACCGCTAAAAACGATACCAAGGCATTTGACTTTTGGGGTTCTCTGGAGAAGTCCTTGAATGAAATGCTTAAAACCAAAAGCAGTGCAACCGGAGACAGTGGGGGAACGCAAGGGAATCAGATAATGCCGGTACGATCCGGTCAGCCTGGAGGAGCTCCCTCTCCTGCGGAGATAGCCATGGCGGCTGCACCGCCTGAACAGAGTGTTACTGTCAATCGACTGACAGGGACCATTGTTGTCACTGCAACGCGCCGCAACCTCCAGATGGTGGAAAACTATCTGGACAACCTGAAGCGGGTTCTTAACCGCCAGGTGCTGGTTGAAGCGCGTATTATCGAAGTGCAGCTTACCGACAACCTGCAGTACGGGGTTGACTGGAGTTTCCTCGAAAACGGCAGGAACTTCGGTGTCAGTGCCGGAGGTTTCGGCAATCTGAGCCTTCCCAACAGCACTTTGGCGGATGTTGCCAATGCTGCTGCACCCTCCTTCCGTATCGGCTTCAACCGTTCCAGTTTCCAAACCCTGCTGACCGCACTCAAGACGCAGGGCGACGTCAGGACGCTCTCCAATCCCCGCATCAACGTTATGAACGGCCAGTCGGCCCTGCTGACGGTTGGTAGGAACTTCAGCTATATCTCAAGAACTTCCAGCACCACTTCCGGAACTAATCCAACCACGACAACCTTCAATGTCGAAACCAGCAGTATTCTCTCGGGGATGCTGCTGGGCATCGTCCCCTTTATCAGCTCCCAGGGAGAGATTACCCTGACGATCACGCCGATTATTTCTGACCTGATCAATCTTACCGAAAAAAAGATCGGTTCCACTGCAGACCAGATAACCCTGTCAGTGCCAACTGTTGACCTCAGGGAGCTGAGTACTACGGTCAAGATGAGGGATGGAGAGGTGGTAGTGATCGGCGGACTGATATCCAAAAAAGACAGCAAAAATGACGAGAAAGTGCCGATACTGGGCGATATCCCCTGGCTTGGGGCTCTTTTTACCAAGAAAAGTAAGCAGGAATCACGTTCTGAGCTGGTAGTTGTGTTGCAGCCTTTTCTGGTTTCAACCTATGAGCAGCCTGACAAGCTGTAACTGCGCAGGAGACCCGGTTCATGACAGTACCTCTGCAAATAGGCGAATTGCTGAAGTCAAAAGGGTTTATCAGTGACAAGCAACTTGGCATTGCCATTGTCAAGCAGAAGGTCACCGGGCAGCTGCTGGGGGAGATCCTGGTCAGCCTCGGTTTTGTCTCAGCCAAGGAATTTTCTCAGGCGATTGCCGAACAGGCCGGCATAGAATTCATCGATCTGGATAGCTGGAGCATAGAAGATGCCGCGCTGCAAATGATTCCCAAGGAAGTCGCCAGAAAAGCCGAATTCCTCCCCCTCGAAATCAGGAACGGCGTCCTCGCCATAGGCATCATCAACCCGAGCAACATTGTTGCGGTTGATGCCGTACGAAACATTACCTCCTGCGCTCCAGATATTTACATGATCGATGGGGCATCGTTCCATGACCATTTTGAAAAAGCCTATTACTTTGTCGAGGATCCCGTACCGCAAAGGATAACTGCCACTATTCATGAGATTGTGGCGCTTAATGGCACCTTGCCGGGACATATTTATGCTGATTTGACCGATCTGATCATTAAGGACGGTATCCGCCTGAAGGCGACAGATATTCACATCACTCCTACCAGCGCGGGGATTAATGTCTTTAACCGTATAGATGGTGTTCTGCAGTATCGGCACTACATCCCCAAGGTGGTGCATAACGGTATTGCTTCCCGCATCAAGATACTGGCTCAGCTGGATATTGCCGAGCAGAGGCTTCCTCAGGATGGCTCCTTTACCTTTGATTTCGTCGGCAGTAAATACGAAATTCGCGTTTCAACCATTGCAACCATCCATGGCGAGAACATTGTCCTGCGGGTGCTTTACGGGACGGGCGCCCTGATGAAGCTTGAAGCTCTCGGGATGTATCCGGAAAATGTTCTGGCCGTAAAGAAGCTGATAGAGAAGACTTACGGGATCATCCTGGTCACCGGTCCTACGGGCAGCGGTAAAACAACCACGCTCTTTGCCACGTTGCGAGAACTGAATATTCTGGAACGCAACGTCATAACCGTAGAAGATCCTGTGG
>VEOV01000154.1 GCA_012026855.1 Geobacter sp. | reverse complement strand
TTTCAGCACGGCGAGGTGTTTGTCACCGAGGACGGTGCGGAAACCGACCTCGATCTGGGCCATTATGAGCGCTTCATCAGCGCCAAGATGCGTCGTGCGAACAACTTCACGACGGGCCAGATCTACGAATCGGTGATCCGTAAGGAGCGCCGTGGCGAGTATCTCGGCAAGACCGTTCAGGTCATTCCGCACATCACCAACGAAATTCAGGCTTTCGTCGAGCGCGGTGCGCGTTCGACGTGGGACGGCCATCCCGACGTCGCCATCGTTGAAATCGGCGGCACGGTCGGCGATATCGAATCGCTGCCCTTCCTGGAGGCAATACGCCAGTTCAAGGCAGAGCGAGGTCACGGCAATGTGCTCTACATCCACCTGACCCTGGTGCCGTACATCAAGACTGCCGGTGAACTGAAGACCAAGCCGACCCAGCACTCGGTCAAGGAGCTGCAGCAGATCGGTATCCAGCCAGACATTCTCCTCTGCCGCTGTGAGCAGGAGGTCCCCAAGGAGCTGAAGCGGAAGATCGCCCTGTTCTGCAACGTCGACGAGAAAGCGGGCATCACCTCGCCCGATGCCGATCATATCTATGCCGTACCCCAGGCGCTGCATGCCGAGGGGCTTGATGATCAGGTGGTGGAGAAGCTCAACATCTGGACCAAGTCACCCGATCTTTCCCCCTGGCAGAGTGTGGTTGACAAGCTGCGCACTCCGGCCAACGGGGCGGTTACCATTGCCATTGTCGGCTAATACGTCCATCTGGCCGATTCCTACAAGTCTCTGGCAGAATCCCTGACCCATGGTGGCATCGGCAATGACTGCCGTGTAAATCTCAAATACGTGGATTCGGAAAAAATCGAGCAGGATGGCGTCACTGAGGCGTTTGCCGATGTTGACGGCATTCTGGTGCCAGGTGGTTTCGGAGAGCGTGGCACGGAAGGGAAGATTGCTGCCATTGAATACGCCCGGACCAAAAAAGTGCCGTTCTTCGGCATCTGCCTCGGTATGCAGATGGCGGTTGTGGAGTTCGGCCGGAACGTCTGCGGCCTGGAAGACGCCTTCTCCAGCGAGTTCCGCATCGACTGCGCCAATCCGCTCATTCACCTGATGGAGGAGCAGAAGGGGGTTGTCAAGAAGGGTGGGACAATGCGCCTTGGCGCCTATCCCTGTTCTCTCACCAAGGGGACTTTTGCCCAGAAGGCCTATGGCGGCGCCGAAATATCAGAACGCCATCGCCATCGCTTTGAATTCAACAACGATTACCGGGAGATTCTCACCAAGAACGGCCTGGTGCTCTCCGGAATTTACAAGGAGGGTGATCTGGTTGAGGTGGTGGAGATTGCCGATCACCCCTGGTTCCTCGGTTGCCAGTTCCATCCGGAATTCAAGTCACGGCCGCTCAATCCCCATCCGCTGTTCAAGGCTTTCATTGCTTCGGCAATGGGCCAGAGAAAATAGCGGAGGATGGCAGTGAAGAATCTCAATATTCCCCGGACTGAATCGGCGTATGACTATCAGCTGCTGATAAAAAACCTGCTCTTCTGTCCGGTGGTTGATAATCCTGAGCAGGAGATCGTCTATCGCGGCACTTTCCGCTACAGCTATCGTGAGCTGCGCCGGCGGGTGCAGCGACTGGCCAACGCCTTGACCGCACTCGGAGTCAAACCGGGCGATACTGTTGCTGTCATGGATTGGGATTCCCATCGCTATCTGGAGTGTTTCTTTGCAGTGCCGATGATCGGCGCAGTGCTGCACACCATCAATGTCCGGTTGTCGCCGGAGCAGATTCTTTACACCATCGACCATGCCGAAGACGATGTTCTTCTGGTCAATGGCGAGTTCCTGCCGATCATCGAACAGATCCGCGGCCGGATCGATACCGTCAAAAAATATGTGCTGCTTAACGATGAGCCGGCTACCCCAGCTGCGTCCATCCCGTTTGCCGGCGAGTACGAGGAACTGGTGGCAGCTGCTTCGGATGAGTATGAGTTTGCTGACTTCGATGAGAATATTCGCGCCACGCCCTTCTATACCACCGGCACCACCGGCATGCCAAAAGGGGTTTATTTCAGCCAGCGGCAGTTGGTACTGCACACTCTCGCGGTAATGAGCGCCCTGGCCTCAACCGGAGGGCAGGGGGGCTTCAACCGCCATGATGTCTACATGCCCATCACCCCCATGTTCCATGTCCATGCCTGGGGGCTTCCCTATGTGGCCACCATGCTTGGTGTCAAGCAGGTCTACCCGGGACGTTATGTGCCCGATACCCTGCTGGAGCTGGTGGAGAAGGAGGGGGTAACCTTCTCCCACTGTGTACCGACTATCCTCCATATGCTGCTCAAACACCCCCATGCCCAAAGGATCGATCTCTCCGGATGGAAGTTGATCATTGGTGGCGCGGCGATGTCGCGGGCGCTCTGCCTGGATGCCTTGAGCCGCGGTATCGACGTTTTCACCGGCTACGGCATGTCCGAGACCTGCCCCATTCTTACCCTGGCCCAACTGACACCGGAGATGCTTGAGTTGTCGCCAGAGGAGCAGGCAGTAATCCGCTGCAAGACCGGTAGAACCATCCCGCTGGTTGATCTTAAAGTTGCTGATGGCGAACTGGTAGAACAGTCGTGGGACGGCAGGAGCGTCGGCGAGGGGGTGGTGCGGGCCCCCTGGCTGACCCAGGGTTACCTCAAGGATGTCAAGGCGTCAGAGCGGCTCTGGGAGGGTGGCTACCTTCATACCGGTGATGTGGCGCAGCGCGATGAACTCGGCTTTGTAAAGATCACCGACCGCACCAAGGATGTCATCAAGGTGGCGGGGGAATGGCTCTCTTCACTGGAACTGGAGGATATTATTGCCCATCATGCTGCTGTAGCCGAGGTGGCAGTAATCGGCATCCAGGACGAAAAATGGGGGGAACGGCCCCTGGCGCTGGTTGTCAAGCGGCCTGAGATAAGCGCCACAGAGAAGGAGATCGCTGCCTTTGTCAAGGGATATGCCGACAAAGGGGTGATCAGTAAGCAGGTGCTGCTCCTCAAAGTGCACTTTGTCGACCTCATCGACAAGACCAGCGTCGGCAAGATCAGCAAGGTGACCCTCAGGGAAAAATACTCCTCCTGATTACTCCTTGCTGAACGTCATTGCCCCCGAGTTCATACAGTAGCGCAAACCGGTCGGTTTCGGGCCGTCATCGAAAACATGCCCCAAATGGGCGTCACACCTGCTGCAGATAATTTCTATCCGTTTCGTGAACAGAGACCTGTCAACCCGCTCGGTAACATTTTCCGGAGCGATCGGCTTCCAGAAGCTTGGCCAGCCGGTGCCGGATTCATATTTATGTTCCGAGCTGAACAGGTCGTTACCGCAGCAGACACAACGGTAAATCCCTTTCTCGTGGTTGTTCCAGGTTGCCCCGCTGAATGATGGCTCAGTCCCTTGCTTTCTGGTAATTTGGTATGCATCAGGGCTGAGTTGTTTGCGCCATTCCTCGTCGCTTTTCACTACTTTCTTGGTCATGATGTATCCTTTGGCCGCAACCGAATAGACCCGTATGTCGTCTGAGGTTATTTTTTGTGGCGCTGCACCGGTCTTGGCCGGGTTACAGCCTGTCATCATCAGCATGATTGCCGACAGCAGTAATAGCACTCTCTTCATGGTTCTCTCCTCAATGGCCGGCCTTGCTGCCCCAGAGTTCCCTCAGCCGCTGGTCCCTGCCGCAGCCGGTGCGGTAGTATTTGTAGCGGATCGGGTTCTTCTTGTAATAGTTCTGGTGGTACTCTTCAGCCGGGTAAAAAGCGGTGGCAGCGGTAATTTCGGTAACTATCGGCTCCGGGAAAGGTTTGTCCTTTGCCAGTTTTGCCAGTGATGCCTTTGCCAGCCGGGCCTGTTCGGCGTCATGATAGAAAATGGCGCTCCGGTACTGGTCGCCGCTGTCGCAGAACTGCCGGTCGACTGTAGGCGGGTCGATGTTGTGCCAGTAGATGTCAAGCAGCTTCTGGTAGCCGATCCTGGCCGGGTCAAAAATGATCTGCACAGCTTCGGCATGACCGGTACCCCCTGCCGAGACCTCTTTGTAGGTCGGGTTGACCTTTTGCCCGCCGGTGTAGCCGGAGGTGACCGAGATTATCCCCGGCAGTGAATCAAACGGTGACACCATGCACCAGAAACAGCCGCCGGCAAAGGTCGCCTTGGACAAAGGAGCAGCTCTGCTTGCAGTTGAGATTGTCAAAAACAGTAAAGTGAGCAGCGTTATGAAAGTAAATATCCGCTTCATTAGGCACCTCCATAAACTCATTTTACCGCTTTTTTCCATTATGCAAGTAAAGAATCTGCAGCCGGGAACCCGGCAACAATGGTTACCTTGTTAAGCCGGGCCTATGGTCGGGGGAGTCAGCTATAAAGGGTGAGGTTTTACGGTGAGCTGAAAGGTGACATTAGCAGGCTTGTCAGCAGAGTGCGGGTTTGATGAACGGCTTATTCAGACTGCTGCCGCATCTGCCGTGTCCAGGACTCCTCATAACGTCCACGGGCAGCAAGCAGCTCCGGATGAGTGCCGGATTCGATAATCCGCCCCTGGTCCATCACATGAATCATATCAGCCTGCAGGGCGGTGGTGAAACGGTGCGTAATAATCAAGGCAGTACGTCCGGCCACCAGTTCCCGGAAACGGGCAAGCCAGTCTGCTTCTGCCCAGGAATCCATGGCGCTGGTCGGTTCATCAAGAATTATCAGGTCGGCGTTGCGCAGGAAAGCCCTTGCCAGAGCCAGCCGCTGCCACTCGCCGCCGCTCAGTTCAGAGCCGCCGAACCATTTCCCCAGGACTGCTTCATAGCCCCTTGGCAGCCTGCTGATGGGTGCATCTGCTCCGCTGGCAACTGCTGCAGCCTCGATCCTGTCAAGATCAGGGCTGTTGTCGATATCGCCGAAAGCAATGTTGTTGCGAACCGAGTCATGGTATCGGACCGGATCCTGAAAAAGTACGGTGGTCCGCTGTCGCAAGGCGTTAAGCTCAATAGTGCGTATATCAGTGCCATCGATCAGTACACGCCCCTGCTCCGGGTCGTAGAAACGGCAGAGCAGCTTGATCATGGTGGTTTTACCGGCCCCGTTTTCACCCACAAGCGCGGTAATCTGCCCGGCTGGAATGGTCAGATTAAAGTTTTCAAGTGCCGGGCGGGCTGAACCCGGATAGCGGAAGGTGATCTCTTCAAGAGTAATCTGGCAGCGCAGCCCCGGATGGGGGAGGGGCTCTGACGGATTGTCGATGCGGGGCTCAAGCGCCAGAAACTCGAACAGGTTTTCCAGGAAGGCGATGTTGCGGTAGATCTCGCCGGCGCTGCCAAGGAGCGCGCGCATCATGCGCTGCCCCTGAAAAAAAGCCTGGTAGAAGAGGGCCAGATCGCCAAGCCCGATCATCCCGCGCAACGCCAGTCTGCCAACCCAGGCAAGGGCTGCCGCCATGCTTGCCAGTCCGAAGAGAGCTGCCGCCCCTTGGGCAACGGCCTCGGAGCGGGCAAGCTGCACCTGCTCCCGTCTCAAGCGCTGACGCATTAGCTGGAAAAGCGCCCGGAAATGGGGGCCAAGGCCAAAGAGCCGCATCTCCGCGGCAGCTTCCCGTTGGGTGAGCATCAAGTCGTAATAACTGACCTGGCGGAAAGCCGCGGTATTCTGTTGCCGCCAGGTGTGAAAGCGGATTGTGTGGCGCAGTACCACAAGCAGTGCCGGGAGGGTACCCACTGCCAGCAGTATTGGTATCCAGATGCCGAAGGAGAGCAGCACCCACCCCATGGCTCCAAGGGTAATAAGGCTCTGGAGAAGCGAACCCAGGTTTTCGATCAGGGCGGCCGGCCGGCTGAGGGCGTCTATCCGGGCACGGTGCAGCTGGTCGTAGTAGCCGGGGTTGTCGTAAAATGAGAGATCGAGGCGCATCGCCTGTTTATGAATGAGTTCGTGGACATGATCCTGCACCAGTTCCGACTGAGCTGTGCGGAGCCATTTGCCAAGGCTTTGACAGAGTTCGATGCCGATCAGCACCAGTACCATGGCTATTGCAGCAGGCAGTAGCGGCTGCATGGCTGTCCAGCCGCCAGCGCCGAACATGGCAGCAACGCCGTTGACAATGGTTTTGGTCAGGTAAACAGAGGCGACCGGTAACAGCCCCTGTAGAAGCAGCAGCAACAGCCAGAAGATTGTCAGCCAGCCTGCAGCCTGGCGCACCAGACGAAGCGCCCGGGGCAGGTAGGGGAGCTGTGCTTTTAGTTTTACCACTGCTGCACCAAGTTGTTTGAAAGTCTGGCTCATGGGGTAATATCCCGGATTTCAGCAGAAAGTTGATACCACCGTGAACTGCCTGTGTCCGGCTCCTCCGGTGAGAATCTGGTCACCGCAGCGAAGCCAGGCATGGGCAGCTAGCTGCTCCGCACCGGCGTCGGTCTTTGCCACACCCAGATAGAGTGTCCCGGCGATGCCACGGCGCTTCAGCATCCACTGGCCGGCAACAGCCTGGGGTAGACAGACGGATTCCCAGGGAGTATTGCCGGCGGCAGAACGGACCGCCTGACCGATGAGTTTGGCAAGTTCAAGTTCGGCTGCCGGTGCGTCGGGGGGAGATACCTGCATATGTCTCCCCAGGGTGCGTGCCAGCCAACGGAAAGGGATGGTGAGCACCAGCAGCCTGGCTATCCCGAGTAGTGTGCATGCTTCCAGCAGGAGCAATCGCTCGGTACTGTTGCGTCTGCGCCACTTGGCCGGAGCGGTCCGCATGGACTGAAACCAGGATGTCACGGTGTTTGCCATTATCGGGAAACTTCCTCGTGGTCTCTACCGCCTGGCATAACCATGCTCACGCAGCAGATCCCAATCAAGCAATTCGTTGACCATCTGCAGCTGTTTTGCCGACAATAGCTGCAAATACTCACTGTTTGCATAAAATTCCGGGTTAAATCTCTCGTCTGCCTCGACCACCGGGAGGTGATCCCACTGGGTTGGTTCAATTACGGCAGGAATAGTAGCAAAACTGTCTGGTTTACGCCAGCCAAACTGAGTGGCGATTGCCGTCAATTCCCTTTCAGGATCGGCAAGCAGGTCTTCGTATCTGACGAGTTTTGCCCTTTGTTGATTCGCCGCAATGAAGGAGAGCCATGCCCGGTAATTACGGTTGTATCCCAGGCAGGCAGCCCGCATCAGCTCATCAGACCAGTCCTGCAGCGGCTCATCCCCCTTGATCCAGCCGTTGAACCGGGCGGCGCTGATGACCCAGGCATACGGGTTTTTGATGGTCACCAGGAAGCCGAGGGTGCCGCTTGCATAGGTATGGGCAATCTGGGGGGCGCACCTGGTGAGTTCTTCGTGCTGGGTCGGATCCTTGGGTTGGGACGCGCCGCCGCGCTGGCTATAGGTGGTGGTGGATACGAACCGTAACGCTGCATCGGCTCCGGACTGCTGCGCCTCGGCCCAGATTTCGTCGAACTTTACCGGTGGCAGATGTTTGCTCCCCAGGATGTAGCTGAGCACAAAAATGTAAGGGAAGTTCCGCTGGATCAGCGCTCGCAGGTAGTTGGTGCCGGTGCGGATTTCGCCGTACTGTTTGACCGTGGTGATCATGGAGATTTTGTCCATTGTGAGCTGTGTGGGGATTTTCCAGCTATGTCATCAGATCCCCAGACTGCAAAGCGAAGATCCGTGCCAGCCGCCGTCCGGTGAAAAATCCGTCGTTACTGTAGATGAGCTCCAGAAAGAGCGATTCTCCCCGGCCGCAGGCCACGCGGATGCCATCATCGGCGCTTGCCGAGATGATCGTGCCGGGTGCCGTCCGGCTCTCCCCACAGGGTGGCGCAGGGGAGAGTTCCAGTAGCCGCACCGGCATTCCTTTGAGCAGCGTCAGCGCGCCGCCATACATAGGGTTGCAGGCACGGACCAGAGCGTCGATTTCCGCTCCAGACCAATCCCAGTTAATGGTCCGGTCCGCGTCAGTGGGGCGCGGCAAGTACCTGACTGCTGTCGTATCCTGCTCCTGCAACGGGAGTGCATCTCCCCGAATAGCCAACTGCTGGACAAACTCGATCACCACCCGAGGCAGCACGCCTCCTAGTCGCTGCATATGCAGGGCATAGGTGTCGTCCGCTCCTAGCATCACCCGCTCCACGTGGGCCACGCCGCCGGCGTCCATTTCCGCTGTCATACGATGAACGGTAATGGCGCCATATTGCTCCAGGCTTTTAATTTGCCAGAAGACCGGGTCTGGTCCTCGGTAGTGGGGGAGCTGGCCGCCGTGCAGGTTGAAAAAACCTAGCTTAGGCAGAGCCAGCAGATCTGCTGGAATCTTGCAAGGGAAACCCATGGTGAGCACGGTGTCAGGGGCGATCTCCTGTAGCCACGGTCTGAGCTGTCCGGCGACATCGCTACGGCTCACCCGCAGAAAGGGAACGCCTGCTTGCTTGATCGCCGCTTCCAGCGGGAGATTGACATCGCCGTCACCGTCGGGCACTGCTACGCCGGCCAGCAGCCCCTGGCTGTAGAGCGCTTCAAGAGCCGGTTGCAGCACGGCGCCATGGCAGAAAACGGCAATGTTCATAACAAACCTCATATTTCGGCAATCTGCTGTTCGCTCTCATGATATACGCAGATTCTGGTTGGATTTAGTAGAAATGCTAAGGAAATAATGCCTTGTTAAAAAATACCGCTACGTTCTCTTTTCGCCCCTTACTATTAGCCAAATCCTATGAAATTGCCCATTCTTCATATGTCTGGGACGGTACAGATAAAGATACAAACAGACCCCGATCATGGCAAGATCGCGATAAAACGCGTGGATGACACTACTTCGGGCAGCGACCTCCTCCACGGAAAAACAGCCGCATTCTATATCCAGATCATTCAGAATCCCATATGAAAGAACAGCAACAAACATGAGAAGCAGTCCAAAAATTACGGTCAGTGCTCCGGGGATCTCAAAAAGCAGGCCGGCGCCCGCCAACAGTTCAATCACAGGTAACCACAATGCAACAGGTGCAAGCAGTTGCTCAGGCACAAATTCAAATTGCGAGATTACCCGCACAAATCCATTTGTATCGGCCAGTTTTACCACACCGGAATAGATGAATACGCTTCCAATGCTGATCCTGAGGATTCTGTAAAGCCAGAGATTCAATATTTCGACATGTGGCAATCCGATTTCCTTAAAAATGTTTAGTTTATAAAGACAGATATCCGGTGCAACCCCACGTCTGCGGCGTCTCGCCAATGGCAGCAGTGGCGAATGGACGGAGTTTATCGCATACGTTTTCTTTTGACTCCAGGTTCATCTGATTTCTCCATTCAATTTAATAACCACGGTTAATCAAGTCTGCGATCTCTTCAAGCATGCGTACTATCGGTGAAGTTGAACAGTTGAAACAGCAGATCCCCGCAAAACGTACTCTCAAGCTATTTTAACTCTGTCGGGTAACCTGCCTGAAGCCATGCTTGCCAGCCACCTGCCAGTGCGTAAACTTTACGGAATCCCTTCCGGATCAGTTTCTGTGCCACCAAAATGCTGAGTTTGTCATCTTTGCAGCCGCAGAATAAGACCAGCGACTGCTCCTGGCCATACTTGCCGGCCCATTCCTTAGGCCTTGCCGGTTTCTCCCTGACCGCGCCCATTATTGTCTGGCCTTTGCCGTCGGCACCTTTTGCCTTTCGAAGATCTATCACGATCAGATCCGGGGAACCGAGTTTTGTCTTTAAATCTTCCCTTGACATCATTGTTACCGGTTCCTGCGGCAAAAATACGCCTGAGTGCACTACCCAACTCGTAAACATGATGAATGTCAGGGTCATCAAAAAATACATTTTATACATTGGGGCATATCCTTTTGTTTTCAAGCTATGGCCATCTCAAAGACGTTTCGACATCTGAATTCCGTTATGATCGGAACATATCTGCTGTTGTTCCGATGGTACAATTGAGTGGCAGTGCTGGAGTATCAAGGTGAATGTGAACGTGTAAACGCTAATTATTTTAATATAATGCCAATCAGCTCATGTCAATAGTCCTTTGAAGTTCGGTGCCGTCCAGACAGGAGTGTCCTTGTGAAAGACCTTCTGGCGAGGCTGCAGATAGGTGGCTTGACGAGCGTGTTCACCGGCCTCGTCGGTGCGCCTTTGTCCCGGTAGCAGCCGGGATAGCTGTTCGTGGGCTTGAATATGGTCCGGAGCCATCTTTACAGTCTCCTGCAGATAGAAGATCGCCTCAATGGTATGTCCCTTCAGCTCCAAGGTCATGGCCAGATTGAAACAGGCTTCGGCAAAGCCTGGCTTTAGGTTAAGTGCCTGCTTGAAGTGGAGGATTGCCTCGTCGTAGCGAAACAGGTCCCTGAGAAGATTGCCGAGGTTGTTGTATGGATCATGGTAATCAGGATTCAGGTCAAGGGCCTTAAAAAAGAAGGTGCGAGCCTCATCATGGAGGTTCAGGGCATGGGCTGCAACACCGGCATTGTTGAAATAGTTAGGCTCAAGGGGGTTGAGGTTGATGGCTTTTTGCAGCCAGGACAAAGAATCGCCGAACTCGTCACAATGGTAGCTGATTATCCCCAAAAGGTTGTGGGCTTCTGCGTGCCGCGGGTCGCTCTTGATGCAGCCCATGAGCAGCATCCTTGCCTGGGGGAGCAGTCCCAGTTTGTAATGTTCGATGCCACCCATGAAATCTTTCTGGCTTCGGTTCAAATCCTGTTACCTCCTTACATAGCCTGTGGTGCGCAATAGTTTCCAGTCGATCAGCTCACCGCTCATCTGCAGTTGCTTGTCCGATATTTGCTGCAGATGTTTACCCTTGGTGTAAAACTCCGGCCGGAAGCTCTCCTTGGCTTCATTAGCAGGAAGGTGGTTCCATTGTGCCGGTGCGGATTTTACCGTACTGTTTGACAATGGTGATCACGGCGCGATGTCCAGCGCAATCTCTCCATTTTTAGTCAGATAACCGAAGCGCCGCATCACTGGGCCGTGATCGGTCACGATCTGTTGCATCTGCTCGATGGTTAGCTCCTCCAGCCATGAACCGATTACCCCTTTACGAAAAAAACGCTTGGATGAAGCGCTCTTTTCCTGGAATCCTTCAGCCTCTTCCTGCTGCCGGACCGCCTCGAACGCGCTGAAACGGATCGCCTTTTCGATCCGGACTTGATCGAAATCGAGTCCGGCAAAGCGTACTGCCCTGGTAAAGGTCTCCTGCGGATTGGTCTTCATATCTTCATAGCTGAGCAGGCAGACCGGAAACGGCGCATTGTCAAGCCAGCTTTGCACATGATTACTCCAGGTATGGAGCTTTTGACGCAGCTGGTTATATAGCCGATCATTCTTTCCGCAGAGAGAAAACGAGTCATCTGCCATGCTGGCTATGGCGGCGTCGTAGCCGGTACCGTTGTGATGGGCGAAGGAGACGGCTACGTCAAGCGGATTACGGATAAAATAGATCGCACCAGCTGTTGCTGCAGCAGGAAACAGTGGTATGTTGCCGTCTGTCAGGGTGCAGGCGTCGTGGACCTTCATGAAGAGCGGTGTATCAGAATCTTTGGCCAGATGGCAATACAGCTCTGGGCGGATCCGGTCAATCTCATCGGCAGTAAGGTCTGACGATTCGAAGCCGATGTTTTCATCAAAAAGAATTCTGGCGCTCGCAATGGGGGTGTTTTCAAGCTCGTTGATACTGACAGGAGTGTCGCAATCGCGCAGCAGGTTAGCCAGGAAGATACGGAACCAGGTGTTGCCGGACTTGGGATAGGAGGCTAGCCAGATTATGCCGTTCATAACGGAAAATGCTCCGCCAGCAGGTCAACCAGTTCATTGAGCCGGAAGCCTTTATCGGGCCTGACGACCCGGTGAACGTCAACATTGGCCGCTACTGCCGCACACTGCTTGAAATGGTCCTTTTTGCCGCCAAGGCCATGCAGAAAGCGCCTCCGGTAGGTATGTTCAATAAGCGGATCAATCTTCTCATTCCCCGGCAACTGGGTGACTGCCAGGGTGTCCTTATTGGATGATTCCAGGATGAATACTGCTTGTAGCGGCAGCGGTGCATGCTGGTAGGAGTCAACCGGCAGGAAGTACTTTTCCAGCTCGCCTGCCCAACGGACGCTTTTGAGCTTGTCACAGCATTTGTCCAGCTTTTTCAGGGTGTCGGCCCAGAGTTTGAGCCGCGGAAAACCAGGAATGATTACCGGACGGCCAGTGGAGATGCTGATGGCGCAGAGGTCGTCGGCCAGAAAAGGGTAGTTGCGTTGCTGGAGTGCAGCGGCCAGAGTCGATTTGCCGATGCCTGACGGGCCGCAGAAGGCTATGCTCTGGCCGTTAACCGCAATGGCACTGCCGTGCAACACCAGGATATTGCGCTGGTGCAAGAGCGCTCCGAAAGCCGACCCCATAAGGAATACCAGGATATCATCCTCGCCAGCCCCATTTTCAGGCATAATGGTGATGCGGCTGCCACTATGCACATAAAAGCTGGCAACTTTGTCCACCTTGAGCAGAAACTCATCCGGCGCGGCCTGATAGCGCACGCCATTGATGACCGGAGCAGCTAGCGAAGCCGGAGTGGAACCGTAAGTTATAACCACATCGGCATCATCCGGCTGGAGATTGGGCAGAGCCGGTGAAGGCAGGGGGAGGCGGGAAGCGATATTTAGACCGAAAATGCGATAGTTGCAAGTCATGGGATAATCAATGCCTTTGAGAGATGTAATCATGCTGCCGGCCATTGCACAGGCAGAGCAGCCAAAGGATATTTCGAATAGATATCCTCAATGTAGGCCATGTCCTCATCATCCAGATACTCCAGGTAGCCGTTGACCCGGCCCTTTCTAACTCTTCTGGCTTCCGGATCACCGAAATGGCATACGTGTCCGGCAATCCCTCTCTCTTGTTCTACGTGACTCATGGCTTCAAACGACGAGAGCTTGACCGCTTCAGCAAGGAGCGAACGGTCGACGGGAATGCCCAGAAAAGATAAAACCCCGGCCGCCACTTCCGCTGTTCGGGCGTGGAGCTCCTCATACCGTACCAGATGTACCTGGGTCTGGCCTGACCTGATGAAATCCGCCCAGGAGCTGAGATAGCGCAAATAGCTGTGCATTCCACCCTGCGGATCACGGATGAATTCCTTGAGTGTGCCGTTATAGGTGTTGAGCAGGCGAGAGGTGTGAAAATAGTCTGAAACAGTTACATCGGGAACGGCGCGGAGCATGAAAATCAGTGGCGCCCCGTCAAATCTTTCCTTACGCCAGTATGTATGACTGGCAACAACCATGGGAAAGCGGGAGTCAGCGGCAAATTGATAACCGCTGACCCCCTTAAGCGTGTCATTTCCGTCATTGGGCAGTAGCTTGAAGATGGAATGAAAATCTATCTCCAAACCAAGATCGTAATGGAGATTCATGTAGTTGGCGATCAGGAAGCGGAGCCAGGAACGGCCGCATTTGGGATAGGAACAGAGCCATGCTCCAGGTTGACCGGCAGGCGGCACAGTGGCAGTCGTCTTACTGATACGGCTGTACTGTTGCGAAATCTCCCTGATTTCGGACTTTTGCGGAGGAATCATCTTGAAGGAGGTAAATCCCATTCTTTGCAGCTTGGCCACATCGAACCAGACCTGACCCTGATCCAGCCGTGGCAATCTCTCTTTGGAGCAGAGCGAAGTAACTGCCTTGCCCTGTATGTTCTCCGAGAAACCCTGATAGCAGCTCCTCTCCGGGCAGGTGTAGGCGCAACCGGCGTTGCCGAAGAGTATGATACGCTCTTTTTCCGTCAGGTCATTCAGCAGATCATCGTCATCGTTAACGTCCATCGGGAGGGTGACGTAATCATAAAGCTTCAGAGCATTTTCGATCTTTGGTTGCGTATTCAGGTTTTTAATGATGCTCGCCTTGAGGGTGAAGTCAGGGAAATCATTCCTGAGGCGTAGCGCCAGGTCATCGTTGGTGCAGACAATGGAATTGCCATGCCGGTGATGGTTCTTGAGAAAACCGTAGCTGTGCCGGTAGCTTTCGTCATCGAAGAAATGATTGGTCAGGGTGAGTGACAAGCCGATGCCATGATCCATCAGAGTCCGGACATGTTCCTCAGTCAGGGCGTATTTCCGGTCGTAGGGGCGGCCGCCATAGAGCCGCGACGGGAAAAGACAGTTACCGAAAACATCCGTGATCTGGTTGATGTCCAAATAGATGTACACAACCTTCAGGTAGGTGATGATATCCATGTCGGGGCGTAGATCACGGCTGGAGACGGAAAAGTGCAATTCAGGGCTGCGCAAGTCACGATAGCATTTTGTAAAGTCAATCATGTTGTTGGTCTTCATGGCTCAATCCCGAGCGTTGTGCAGGATTTCCGGACGCTGACGGGATTCCAGGTAAAACCGGCTCCTGAGCAGCTCCTCCAGAATTACACAATCAAGGAGTTGTTGTCCGTAGGTGCTTCGGAACGAATGCTTCTCAATATAGCTGCTTTGTCTTATTGCATTGATTAGTGAGATAATTGTGGTGTCGACAGCGGGCAAGAAAAGTTCTTTAAGTTTTTGTATGCTCTGGCGGCGCTTGAAAACTTCGCAGATCACCTTAAGTGCTGCATCGAACGATATCTCAGCGGACAAAAACTGTTTCAGCAGTTTGCATTTGAACCGCCTGCAGACTCGAAAACGGTGCCGGTTGTGATAGAGGGTGCAGACCTTGTCGGCAAGAGCACTACAGGGAAGCTGGAAAAAATGCCGGTCACCCTCAATGAAAGACTCGACCCCCATCTGGTTGAGAAACGATACATCATCGCTGGGGTGAAGCGCAGCTTTCGGGAACAGGCTGCCATCACAGCAGAGGGCGCATTTGATACAGATGTTATCGGTGTTTGTGCCGCCGGGGAGGTTAACACTTTCTGTCATAGTACCTGTTGTTTATGAAACATTTAATTTGCATAACAAATTCCCGTAACTCGGAATTATTGCTTAAATCCGTATTCCCCATGAAGTGCATTGGAGACGGTTCAGATCAAACATGTCAAGGGATATCAGCTTAGCGCATAACCGCCCTTTAATCCGCACTCAAAGGCGCATGTTTTAGCTTTGCCTTCAGTCCCCCTTGAGGCCGATATTCGTCGCAACTTCGGCGCACTCCAGGTCCGTGGCGCTCCGTCACTTGAAATGGCTCTGTATGGTTTTCCTGCCGGCATTTTCGTCTTTTGGTTCATTATTGTAATCTCCTTTTGGCGATATATGCTCTAAATCAAAAATGCAGCAACGTTTACCCGTAATTTGCTTCCATCAGCTGTTAGTTCAGCTCTGTCGGAAAGCCGGCCTGAAGCCAGGCTTTCCAGCCACCTTCGAGAACGTAAACCTTGTGAGATCCCATCCTGATCAGCTTTTCTGCAAGTGCTTTTCATGGTCGGTGTAAATTTACAAATTAACATTTTAAAAATAGTTTTCTGCTAATGCTTTTTGTGAAAGTGTAATAAAAATGACTTTTTCTTTGTTGCGGCATGCCCATCTGTCAAGGGAGATTTGACTGGGTGGTGAACGCGATAATTCCCCTGCGCCCTCTTTGAACGCGGCGCAGGGGAAATGTTTTTGTCAGGTTCTGGTTGGGTAGATCCCAGCCGTACAGATGCAGAAATTGAGCGCGAGTGATGGCTGGGCCAGCGGAAAGGCTGTGCCGCTGCCTGTTGCGCCGATGGTCAGATTTGCTTTGTTGAAGACTGGAGTAACTGCGACAGTGACTGCGTCAGAGGCCATGGTAGTGTTTTTTGGGGTGTTATAACCCGGGATTCCAGCCGATCCGTTAGAGACCTTTGACCAGTAGTTGCCGGTTGGGCCTGGCAAGGTGCCCAAGGCTGTGGTGGCATTCACTGTTGCCGTTGCCGTTGCCGTTACGGTCTGGCCTGTTTGTGTCTCCGCAAGCGGATGGTTGTGGGGCGGCAGGTTGGCGGTTGCCAGGGTTTCGTTTTCCTGGCCGAATGCCACGGCAAAGGTACGGCTGTTTAGGCCGTTTCCCTGGCCGCAATGTGCCGGAACACGGCTTCTCAGGTCCGGCACGTTGAAGTAGGTTTTGCTGTCGCCGCCGAAAGCAATTCCCAGCAGCGAGTAGAGCGCACTGTTCTGCGTGATGTTCATTTGTTGCCCGTTACACTGGGCAAAACCCATCGGAGCGAAGCTGAATGCAAACGTAGTGACCATACCCAAGTAACAATCCATCACAATCCTCCTATGCAGCATAGATAACTACTAATTAGGAATGCTTATCTCAGATAAATATGAGAATGTCAATGAGGAAAAAGTAGCTGCAAAAATATTAATTGTATAATATAGCAATGTTGCAGAACATCATTGCTAATTGATTTTGGCTCATTTACATTTAAGTCAAGCGTACCTGCAAATCTGAATAATTTTCTAATGGAGGGGTGAAATGGAGAAATTTAGTAGAGCGATGTTTGAGCAATATGTTGGGAAAAATTTTAACCTGCAGTTAGGGGCTGACCAGTCTATCGAACTGCGTCTCAATAATATAACTACACAGCAGATATCCCGGACATACGATAGTTTTACCCTTAATTTCGATCCACCGGCCGGTGCAGCGGCTCTGCCAGACGACTCCTATCAAATGACTGCAGAAGGTTTTGGCCCTGAGCTGATCCATATCTCCGCCACTCACGCCGGCACCCCGGATCCGAACGTATACTACTATGAAGCGGTGTTTAACGTTTACCTGGGATAGCGGTTGTTGAAAACGGCCACTTTGCCTTCGTACTTGTTTGCCACCTTGTGCGGCGTAGCGCTGCTACGCCTCCGCTGGGCTCTCTGCGGGTACGACGATCTGACCATTTTTGAGCAACCTTGAGATTCCTTTTGCTGTTGATAATGAACTATGCCGCTTCCTCCAGCGGCAATCCTCTGGTGATGCGATTCTTAACCGCCATTTCGATCATAGCCGGGTAGTCATCCCCCCACGGCAGCAGTAGTGGTAACTGCAAATCCTCGTTGACGCACTGTTTCAGCCCGGCCAGCGTCAGCGGCGTTTCTTCGCCGAACCGCTCTCTGAAGGCGGTGTAGAGCCGCAGTTCCTGCCCCCAGAAATAAACCCTTTTTGCCTGAACATTTTTTTGCATGCAACGGGTGTCTCCCAATGCATTGGTGTCGGCCACCGGCCTCCAGATGTCTGCGTAAAGGAAATCTACCGGCTCAGCCGGCTGCCATTCCATGGCATTGGCTTTGACTACCGTAATCTTGGCCGCGATCTCCGGCGGCAGTTGTCCGATGATGTTGCTGGAGCCGATCAGCTCGATCACTTCCTGATCCAGCTCTATCACCGTAACTTTGCGAACGGCCGGATTCAGTGCTGCATTCATGGCAACCCACCCCATCCCCAGACCCATGATGGCCGTATGCCCATGGGCGCAGTGACAGCCTGGTTCCTGGCTCTCGATTTCGTGCGGGGTGAGCGACATCCAGGTCTCCCACAGTTCCGGATTGCCAGGATTGCGCCGCAGCAGGAGCGGCATGCCGGAGACGAGCCATTGGCTGGTGTAATATCCGTGATCAAAGCCGGTAGCCAGCTGTGACAGCCGCCATGAGCCCTGGTCGCCGGATGGGTAGACCGGGAGGAAGTAGGGGGTGGTGAAGAGCGGTATGCCCAATATCCGGGTCAACAGCTCTGGTGCAATGCCGCTCATAGGTTTTCCTCGCAAAGTTGATGCTTCATCCAGTCGTCAAGCTGTTTAACGGTGCGTATACTCCGGTGGCTCAAGAGCTGGCTGTGCTCAGGCTTGCTGCCTGGGGTTTCTAAGGAGTTAAGCTGATAGCGCAGCTTTTCCAGGTCAATGGTTTCTGCCAGTGCTGGGTGCAATGAATCAAGATCGAGCTGCGGCATATGCTTTGTTTCCTCATGGGGTGGCCCCATGCCCTTGTCCTGCTTCCAGGTCACCAGGTCCGGTACAATGCCGGCGATGGCACGGCGGTGCAGGTAGCGTCCCATGCCGCGATGGTAATTCTCC